>JANYLE010000166.1 GCA_025363795.1 Mariniphaga sp.
GCTTCGCGGATAGCCAAAGCTTCACCACAACAATAGATTGGTGTTAATCCTTGTTCAAGAACCAAAGCAAGTTTCTTATTAAGGGTTTCACTGGTTTCGTTGTAGTATTCGCGACGTTCGGAATGGCCGAGGATGACATGAGTTGCACCTGTTGATTGAACCATTGAAACTGAAACCTCTCCGGTAAAAGCACCTTTTGGTTCAGCTGCACAGTTTTGAGCTGCAACATTAATGCGATTTGCATCAACTGCTTCAACGACACTGCATAAATGGGTGAAAGGGGTGCCAAGAACGACTACTACGTCTTTTGCACCTTTGGTCAATACAAGTTCATTGACACTTTTTGCCAATTCAACACCTTCTTTTACAGTAGTGTTACATTTCCAGTTACCGGCTACAATTTTCTTTCTCATTACCCTGATATTTTAATTTTTATGAATTAGACTCTCAATTGGTATATTTGATCTGCAAAGATAAAACTTAATGTCAAAGTCTTAAATCTGTCTGCCATTCAGCTCAATGATTTAACTTTTTCTTCATCTCTGCGCTGACAATGGATTCCGCTTCTTCGGGTGCCGGAAAATCATTATAATGCCATTTCCCGATGATTGTTCCCTTTTTTAACAGGATCAACCCTGGATTAGAACGGATAATTGTTTTTAAAGTGATCTGATCGCTGAACATCATTTCGTATGCCGGTTGTTGCTCGCGTTGATATTTTGCAAGCCCGGCACCGGAAGTTGAGGTGAGACCAATGAAATGGTATCCTTTGTTCTTCGCCCAGTTTGCCAATGTATTCAACTCTTTTTGCTTTTTATTTGACGATTTCTCCAGATCGTAGGCAATTACGACAAACGTAAAAAGAGAATCTTGAAGATAAAGATCGGTAACATTTTCTTTGTCTGCTGTTTGTATTGAGAAATCATGAATTGGCGGACGATATCCTTTTTTGATCAGCAAAGGCGGATCCATCGATTTGAATTTCCAATTGATGGTATCTTGCCAGGGAAAATCGCGGTCATTGAATTTTTTTACTTCATTGGATTTCAGATTACGGTAATAATAGGTGTTTTCGTAAACATCGGAAGGTGCTCCGTCAGGAATTTTCATCCCATCCGGAATATTCGCCCCAACTTTATAAGGCCTGAAATCAAAAATTGGTTCATGATTGTAAGACCAGTATACTATTGTTGCATAACAGAATAGTAAAATATAGAAAACGATTTTTCGATATTGTGGCGTGGAAATTAATAATAATTTCTCTCTGTTGATATACAATAGTAGCGTCAGAATAATTAGTACAATATTTTTATAAAAAGTCGCCCAATTGCTAATAACCAATGCATCACCGAAGCATCCACAATCTGTAACCGGATTTTTTAATGCAATGTAGAGCGTGAGTGGCGTGAAGAAAAACATAAATACGAGTGCCAGTTTCGACGAAAGTCTGACCAGAATTCCAGTAATTAGCCCAATCCCAATTGCAAACTCGGCGAAAGGGAGTAATAATGCTCCCGGGAAAGACAAAAATTCTAATGAATTGAGATTTAACGCTTCGAGATAATCATTTAGCTTGTACTGAAATCCCATCGGATCAATCCCCTTAACGAAACCCGAAAAAACGAATACAATTCCAATAAACCATCGGACTAACACAAGCAGCTTTTGCTTCATATTATTCAAATTCAAGTTTTATCAGTCCAAATATTGCATAGTTGATCATATCAAGGTAATTGGCATCAATGCCTTCCGAAATAATAGTAATACCTTGATTATCTTCGATTTGTTTGGTCCTTTTGATTTTCATTAAAATGAGATCAGTATAAGAACTGATTCTCATCTGCCGCCAGGCCTCGCCGTAATCATGGTTTTTGGCCATCATCAGCTCTTTGGCTTTCAAAAGGTTATCCATATATTTTTGCTCTGTGACGTCAGCCGGGAGTTCTTCTTCAGAAGGGCCCAGTTCAAGCTGAATTAATGCCATTGAGCAATAGTTTATAATACCTATAAATTCATCGCGTGCATCTTCTTCTATTTTGGAAACGCCCTTTTCCTCTATGCTCCTGATTCTTTGAGCCTTGATATAAATCTGATCGGTCATAGATTTTGGTCTGAGAATACGCCACGCTGTTCCGTAATCTTTCATCTTTTTCACAAAGACATCGCGGCAGATACCGATAACATGATCAAACTGTTGATTCGTTTTGTTCATAATTCCTAATTGAACCATAAAAGTATTAAAAATTGGGGAACGGGTGTGACATTAATTCTTACTTTTGTATTAAATCATGCTGCCATGGATCGGTTGATAATGCTTTATGATATTGATTATTAGTATTATATTGCATGAAATGCTTGGCTGCAATTGTTAAAGAATTTGAAAATGTTATTCGCCAAAAACGATAAAAGCTTCTACAAGAAAAAGAATACCGTTAATCTAAACGGAAATCTGGTTGATTTGAGCACACCGGTGGTCATGGGAATATTAAATGTAACACCTGATTCTTTCTACGATGGAGGTGAATATACCAATGAAACTGCGATTCTAAAACGTGCAAAGCAGATTGTTGAAGAAGGTGGCCGGTTTATTGATATCGGTGCAATGTCGACGCGTCCCGGGGCAAAGGAGATATCTTCTCAGGAAGAGCTTGATCGTCTGTTGCCGGCTGTCAGGGCTGTCAAAAAAGAATTTCCTGAAGCTTTAATTTCAATTGATACTTATCGGACAGAAATTATTCAATCGGTGTACAACGAAATAGGTGATTTTATCGTCAACGATATTTCGGGCGGAACTTTTGATTCCAAAATGTTTGAAACTGTTGCTGAATTGCATTTGCCCTATATCTTAATGCATTCGAAAGGAAAGAGTGATTCGATGCAAAATAACCCAGTCTATGATGATGTTTTAAAAGAAGTTATCTTATTTTTATCTGCTCAGGTCCAAAAGCTGAAACTATTGGGCGTGTGCGATATTATCATTGATCCGGGGTTTGGTTTTGGGAAAATGGTGGATCATAATTATGAATTATTAAACCGTTTGGATGCGTTTAAAATCTTTGAATTACCTGTTTTGGTGGGGATTTCGCGCAAAGCAATGATTTGGAGAGAGCTGGGCATTACTCCTGACAAAAGCCTGAATGGAACAACGGTCCTTAATACCCTGGCTTTAACCGGGGGAGCCGATATCCTGCGCGTTCATGATGTGAAAGAGGCTGTTGAGACCCTTAAATTGGTTGGTAAAATTAAAAGCTTTGCTAAATGATAAATTTATTTATACATCTCAGGTTTCTTGATCTAATTGATATTTTGCTGGTTGCAATTATTTTCTACGAAATCTATAAATTGGTTAAGGGAACAGTCGCCTTCAATATTTTCATGGGAATATTCATCATTTTTGTTGTTTGGCTGGTGGTGAGGTCCTT
The DNA here is from genome assembly GCA_025363795.1 of Mariniphaga sp. Lineage (GTDB taxonomy): Bacteria > Bacteroidota > Bacteroidia > Bacteroidales > Prolixibacteraceae > JAAFHB01. The sequence continues at coordinate 3,423 of JANYLE010000166.1, forward strand.
GAAAATGGAGTTGTTGGGTTCTATCCTGGGGCAACTTTTTGGTGTTGGTGTAATTGCCATCATCATTGTATTTCAGCAGGAAGTACGCCGATTTTTGCTGATGCTTGGAAGCCGCTACAGGTCTAACCGGAAATTTGCATTGGAGAATCTCTTCTCAAGCCAGTTTAAATTGGCTTCCGAAGCCAGTCTGCATGCGATTGTGGATGCATGCGGCCAAATGTCTGAAAACCGTACTGGTGCCTTAATAGTGCTTTCACGCGAAAGCGAATTGAGAGAGTATGTCGAGACCGGAGAAATTATTGATGCAGAGATTTCTTCAGAGTTGATTAAAAGCATTTTTTTTAAAAATTCACCGCTTCACGATGGCGCGGTGATTATAAGTCTTAACCGGATTAAAGCCGCCAGGTGTATTTTGCCGGTATCGCAAAAGCTTGAAATTAGTCCGGTTTTGGGTTTAAGACACCGGGCTGCCATTGGAATTTCGGAGCAGACAGATGCTTTGGTAATTGTTGTGAGTGAAGAAACCGGGCATATCTCAACATCGAGCAGCGGAGAGCTTATTGAGAATGTTTCGCGTGAAGATCTCCTTAAGATTCTCGAATCCAGTCATAAATAGCTAAATTTATTCGGCTCCAGCTATCAGGTTGTAGCGATGAATGATCTTTTGCCGATATAGTATATGCCAAGAGGGGTTAAGGTCCAAAACAAAACACAATAAAAAAACGGTTAAAGCAGAATTTTCTGTTTTAACCGTTTTTTTAAATTTCCTTAAATATTATTTGTAAGCCTGGGTATGAACATCTTTCATAGATCTTCCCGATGGATCAGCATTGTTGCGGAATGAGGCATCCCATGCCAGTGCTTCCGGTGTACTACAGGCGATGGATGGCACTGACGGTACACATTTCGCAGCGGCATCAGAGGGGAAGTGCTCGGTAAAGATCGAACGGTAGAAATATTCTTCCTTCGACATTGGGGTGTTAATAGGAAAGCGAAACTTGGAATTAGCCATCTGTTCATCAGAAATCTTTTCTGAGGTGAGTGCTTTCAGACTGTCAATCCAATTGTAACCAACTCCGTCAGAAAATTGCTCTTTCTGTCTCCAGACAACGCTCTCAGGAAGGTAATCTTCAAATGCTTTACGCAAGATCCATTTTTCCATTTTCCCGTCTTTGGCCATTTTATCTTCCGGGTTTAGGTTCATTGCAACATCCATAAACTCTTTATCGAGGAATGGAACGCGGCCTTCAACACCCCAAGCAGCGAGCGATTTATTTGCCCTCAAACAGTCGTAAAGATGCAATTTACTGATTTTGCGAACGGTCTCTTCGTGAAATGCCTGGGCATTCGGTGCTTTATGGAAATAAAGGTATCCTCCGAAAAGTTCATCTGCTCCTTCGCCGGAAAGTACCATTTTTACCCCCATCGATTTGATTACGCGGGACAACAGGTACATCGGAGTTGATGCCCTAACAGTAGTGACGTCATAAGTCTCAAGATGATATATAACATCACGTAATGCATCAAGTCCTTCCTGAACAGTAAAATGAACTTCGTGGTGAATTGTATGAATATGGTCCGCAACTTTCTGTGCAGCTGCCAAATCGGGTGATCCGATCAGGCCGACAGCAAAAGAATGAAGCTGTGGCCACCATGCTACATTTTTATTGTCACTCTCGACCCGCTTGCCTGCATATTTTTTTGCAATTGCTGAAATAACCGACGAATCTAATCCTCCGGAAAGGAGAACACCGTATGGAACATCTGACATCAACTGGCGATGTACAGCATCTTCGAGTGCCTGTCTTAACGTATCGATATCTGATTTGTTGTTTTTTACAACGTTATAATCAGTCCAGTCGCGGGTGTACCACTTTTTCATAACACCCTCTTTACTATATAAGTAATGTCCGGGTAAGAACTCTTCTATTTTTTTGCAATATCCTTCAAGTGCTTTGAGTTCTGATGCAAAGTATAAGTTGCCGAACGCGTCCCATCCCATATAGAGCGGAATAATTCCGATATGGTCTCTGGCAACCAGGTAGCAATCCTTTTCTTCATCATACAGAACAAAGGCAAAGATCCCGTTAAGATCTTCGAGAAAATCTATCCCTTTTTCACGGTAAAGTGCAAGTATAACTTCACAATCGGATTCTGTCAGAAATTCATAATGATCTTCGAGTGGTTTGCGTAGTTCGCGATGATTGTAAATCTCGCCATTCACACCTAAAATCAATTTTCTATCTTTACTGTATAAAGGCTGACCACCTGATGAAGGATCGACAATGGCCAACCGCTCATGCGCAATGATCGCTTTAGAACCGCAATAGATGCCTGACCAGTCCGGTCCACGGTGGCGGATTCTTTTTGACATCTTAAGGACTTGGGTCCGTAAGTCTTCAGCCTTTACTTTTAAATCAAATACACCTACAATACCACACATATCTCTACAGATTATAAACCGTTAAAAATTAATCTTTTCTGAAAAGTTGAATTAAATCAAATGAACCTATCAGAAAGGAAGTAACAGACAAACATTCCGGAAGTTCACGACAACTCTTGATGCTCAGATCAACTTTTCGTCAAATTTGATCATTTTACTTTGAAAAAGATCAAAAAGAACGAATAATTGGTCGCCAAAAATACAAAAATCTTTTAATTTCTGGTAAACCATTACAAAATGGTAATAATTTGATTGTATTCCGGAAATTGTCCACTATTCGATGAAACGACGCTTTCAAATCACATTGGCGGCAAATTTAAAAAAATAGCAGCATGTAACTACCTGGCCTCACAAATAATTATGAAGGTGAAAATACCGATGTTTTATAAGGGAATAAATCCTTTAAGAGCATACATCAATGCCGCAGAGAATACTTGCGTTTACTTTTTCAGTGCGTTTCTGATTTTTTGCCAGATATCCTGTTTGGGTTGCTCTTTTTGAGGTTCCCCTTTCTTTGCATCTTGTGGCATCTCTGAAGCTTGCTTTTGCTCCTGACGTTCAGCTTTACGTTCCTCCCGCTTTTGTTTATTTCCGCCAAAAATTCCCCAGAAATTGGATATCCCTTTTTCGGGGTTATCTTCTGTAAAATGCGGAATATCAAGTAATGCAAGTGTCGCTTCATCCGGGGCCGGGAAATAGTGTTCCTTATAGTCTCTGAAGGCCGGATCGCGGTACAATTTATTGAAAAACTTTCCTACCACGGGAAGTGCCATATATCCGCCCCGTCCTAAAGCAATATTCCGGAAGTGGATGGTAGGTTCTTCTCCACCTACCCAACATCCGGTTACAAGATCGGGGGTGTAACCCATAAACCATCCGTCAGCAAAATTCTGGGTGGTTCCCGTCTTTCCGGCGAAAGCGCCTTCAACTTTGTAGAGCGATCTGATTTCAGAACCAGTTCCTTCATTGACTACTGCCTGAAGATAATGGGTGATGATTTTAGCTGTTTCGGGTGATAAAACTTCCTTTTGATCTCCTTCCGGGGTAAATGTATTTAGCACTTTACCGTTTGAATCTTCAATCCGGATCAGGTAATTGGGAGTTACAGACCGCCCTAAATTATCCAGACAAGCATAAGCCTGAGAAAGCTGAAGTAGTGAAATATCAGCCACTCCAAGTGCCAGTGAGGGAACTTCAGGCAAATCAGCTTTAATTCCCATTTTATGGGCAAGCGCTACCGCTTCTGAAATTCCGGAATCCATCAACACCTGAACTGATACCGTATTGACTGATTTACAAAGCGCGCCTTCCAGCGAATAAAATCCTCCATATTCCTCATCTGAATTACCCGGTGACCAATCCTGATAGGCCGAATAAGTTATCTTTTCGTTGGGATAATATTTGTCAGCCGGTATGCCATTTTGAAGTGCGGAAGCGTAGATGATTGGTTTAAAGGTTGATCCAACCTGGCGTGGCGCTAAAACGTGATCGTACTGGAAATACTTAAAATCGTTACCGCCAACCCATGCCTTAATATCACCTGATTTAGGTTCAATGGCAATAAACCCGCAATGAAGTAATTTTAATGCATACTTCACCGAATCAAGCGGAGTCATATTTACCTGTTTTTCACCTTCCCATGAAAATATTTTCATATCCGAGGGAACTTTAAATGCTTCAGTGATTTCGGCGGCTGATTTTCCGGCTTCTTTCATTTTGCGGTAACGCTCCGATCGCTTCATTGCACGGAGTACAACTGCATTATTCTTTCCCCATGGATCTTTTCCGCCCCAATGCTTTTCGAAGGTCGCCTGCAGTTCTTTCATCTTTTCCTGCATGGCCATCTCTGCATAGCGCTGCATCCTGAAGTCAAGGGTTGTCACAATATGCAATCCATCAGTATAAAGATTGTAGGGTGAGCCGTCTTCCTTCGCATTTTGGGAACACCATTCCTCTAACTGAGGGCGGATTAATTCCCGGAAATAGGCTCCCGGTCCGGTGTTGTAAACGAGATAATTGTATTTTATACCAAGAGGTTCTTTACTGTATTTCTGGGCTTGTGGTTGTGTAATGTAATTGTATTTAGCCATTTGAGAAATTACAATATTTCTTCTCTGCAGCGAACGCTCGGGATTGGTTCGCGGATTGTAATAGTTATTGGCTTTTAACATTCCTACCAGCGTAGCCGCCTGTGGAATAGTTACTTTATTGGGACGGACGCTAAAAAAACGCTCTGCCGCAGTCTCAATTCCAAACGTATTTTCCCCAAAAGGGACCGTGTTCAGGTATAAAGTCAGGATCTCTTCTTTTGAATAAAGGCGTTCGAGCCGGTAGGCAATGATTGATTCCCTGATCTTGCTTACCGGAAGTGTTAACGGGCCATAGCTTTTTCTGCCGAAAATATTCTTGACAACCTGTTGTGATA
>JANYLE010000206.1 GCA_025363795.1 Mariniphaga sp.
ACTGAGAGTCGCCGGCGGGGAGGAGCATTTTGCATATAATTCGGTTTTTGCTCAGTTGGTTTTTGGTGCAGCCTCTTTTCTGAGCCCTTTTGTATACTCTTATCTCGTAACTCATTTGAACGATCCACATCCAAATGATGGATTCTTTTTAACTTTTATTTCTTATCTGACACCACATCAATTGCCTTGGGTTTCAATATATTGGATTTTTGCTTTTGTCAGTTTTCTTATGGTGATGATTGTTCTATTTGTGCGGTTTCCTAAAGTAATACGCAAAGAGGATGAAATTGTTGGTGCGTGGGAAACACACGTTGAGTTATTCAAACAAAAACCGGTTATACTTTTTTTCCTGGGTATATTTGCATATGTTGGTACAGAACAGGGGATTGCAAACTGGATTTCTGAATTTTTGAGAACCTACCACGGTTTTAAACCGGAAATAGAAGGTGCCTCGACAGTTGGTTTATTTTGGGGAATGATGACTTTAGGTTGCATCCTGGGTATGGGCTTATTGAAGGTGATGGACAGTAAAAAAGTATTGCGGATTTTTACTGCTGTTGCATTAATCATATTGACATTCACACTTTTTGGTAATGCAAAATTAGCCTTGTATGGATTTCCTGCCCTGGGTTTTTGTCTGTCGGTGATGTACGCCATAATCTTCTCACTTGCGCTCAACAGTGTCTTAAAGTTTCATGGTTCGTTTGCAGGAATCTTATGTACTGCAATTGCAGGAGGTGCTGTGTTCTCCCTGTTGATCGGAAAGTTAAAAGACCTGATCGGACTACAATTTGGGATGATGATCCTGTATTTTCCACTAGCCTATATTCTGAGTGTAAGCTATTGGGCAAAGCCAATTGTACGGAATGCAACAGTAAAAATAAAAAAATAGGTTTAATCAGATGGATTTAGTATAAATTTTAAACGTCACTAAAATGAAAAAAACAGTTACATTATTTTTGATTTTTGGTATATTTTCAAGCTTCTTTATTACTAAAAGTCATGCTATTCGCCAGGCATCAAAGGTTCAAACCAAAATTACACAGGAATCCAAATCTTCTTCACAACAAAAAGATGCAGGTGAGTGGCGGCAGTTGTTCAATGGAAAAGACCTGACAGGGTGGAAACATGTTGGTCCGGGATCTCAGTATGTCGAAGATGGTTTAATTAAGTCTCATGGCGGAATGGGTTTGTTGTACTGGACTGGTGAAAAATTTGGGAACTGCACCATTCATGTCGAATTTAGAATGCGTGACAATAACAGTAATTCCGGCGTTTTTATCCGTATTCCGATTGAACCTTACGAAGAGTGGATGCCTGTTTTTTATGGATATGAGGTTCAGATTGATAACAAACCTGAACTTTCTAAAGAAGATGATTACCATTACACAGGCATGTTGTATTCCCTGACAAAACCTTTAGCTAAAACCGGCAAACCAGGTCCGGAATGGAATACCATGGATATCACGCTGGACGGATTACGGACCATAATTTTTCTAAACGATGTGAAAGTGACCGATTTTAAAGAAGGCGATCCTGTTCCTGAACGTAAATTCGATTTTGAACCTTTCCACGGTCCACGTCCTGAATACGGATATATCGGCTTGCAGAACCACAGTGATGCCGATGTGGTTTTCTTCCGGAAAGTTGCCGTCAAACCGCTTCAAAAAAGCGGAAAAAGTAAGGTGAAGAAGTAAAGTACGACCGATTGTATCAAAACTTTAGCAAAACAAAAATGGAAACGAATAATCGAAAATCAAATTCAAACGAAATTTCAAGACGAAAATTTGTTGGAATGGGCGCAACCAGCGCCGCCGCAATTACGATCCTTCCAAGCTTTACCGTTAGCGGACTTGGACATGTTGCCCCGAGCGATAAACTGCATCTCGCTGTGGTTGGCTGTGGTGGCGAAGGAGCTGCCGATATTCAGGCTTTCATGAAAACGCCTAAAAAGAATGTCGTGATCTCACATCTTTGTGATGTAGATGACCGCATGGCTGCTGATCGTCGGAAAGAATATCCGAAAGCTCCATTTTACCACGACTGGCGAGAGATGTTCGATAAGGAAAGTAAGAATTTCGATGCAGTAACAGTGGCCATTCCAGATCACAACCATGCTATTGTTGGATTGAGTGCCATGCAATTGAATAAACATTTATACCTTCAGAAACCTTTGTCGCATGATATTTATGAAGCACGGATTTTAACCCAGGCAGCAACCAAATATAAAGTAGTAACCCAGATGGGTGACCAGGGTGCATCATGCGAAGGGATGCGCACATTGCGCGAATGGATTGAAGCCGGAATACTTGGTGACATTGAAAAAGTATTTTGCTGGACCGACCGTCCTGTCTGGCCACAGGGAATTCCATGGCCCAAAACAAATCCACCGGTTCCAAAAGAACTGAATTGGGATTTGTGGCTGGGGACTGCACAACAAACCAATTACATCGAAAATTTAGTGCCGTTTAACTGGCGTGGCTGGTGGCAATTCGGAACCGGCGCCCTGGGTGACATGGGTTGCCATATCATAGGGCCACCATTCAAATTGCTCGGACTTGGTTATCCAACTGAGGTTTCAGGAAGCGCCAGTACAGTGTACAATGGTATCTTTTCGGAAGCTCAATATCCCGAAAGCGGACCTGTCTCCAGCTCTATCAAGTTTAAATACATCTTAAAAAATGGTAAAAATCTTGACCTTTACTGGATGGACGGCGGAATTACCCCCGACCGGCCAATTGAATTGGAAGGCGGAGCAAATATGAATGAAATACTTGGTGATTTCACTGGTCTGAAGGATTATGAAGGCAGCACTTTATTTGTCGGAACCAAAGGCAAGGCTGCCTGTGGCTGGGGTGGACGAAGCCCGGTATTGTTGCCATTGTCATTAAACAAAGTTGTCAATGTTCCGAAGAAATACCCAAGGGTTGATGGTGACGTGGATGGCCATTACTGGCAGTGGATTGATGCCTGCATTGCGGGTTATGGAAATGCCGAAGTTGATTCACCGTTTGAAGGATATGCCGGTCCGCTTACCGAAACTGTTCTGATGGGAAATTTGATTTTACGCAGTTTTAATATCCGTGAAAAAGTAAAAAGGACAGATCCTGTTTATGGTGATATGGAAGGATTCGTATTTCCAGGCAGGTATATTAACTATAAATGGGATGGCCCAAATATGAGAATAACAAATTTTGAACAAGCTAATCAATTTGTCAGGAGAGAATACCGGAAAGGTTGGGGAGAATTGAAAATTTAATCAAAATGCTATATTGGTATGGTTTTAAGGGAGTAACAGGCGAACCTGTTACTCCTGAAATTAAAGACTACTTTTAGTTCAATTTGAAATTTTGAATAAGTGAAACAAATAATATTTAAAGATTATCACGAATTATCGGTGAAAACTGCTGAGCAGATTGCATCTATTATTTTGGAAAAACCAGATGCCTTGCTCTGTTTTCCGGCTGGTGATACATCGGTTGGGACTTTTAATCAATTAATTGAGCTCAATAAGGCAGGAAAAATCAGTTTTAAACACTGTAAAATTGTTGGTCTGGACGAATGGGCCAATCTCGGGAAGATGAAAAACGAAAATTGTTTCTCCTTTCTGAAAAAACACCTTTTTGATCACATCGATTTTTCAACTTCAAACCTATGCTTTTTCGATGGTGAATCAACTGATTTAGAGAATGAATGTAAGATGACTGACAATTTTATTCAAAAAAACGGGCCTATTGATATGATGCTGCTTGGAGTAGGGATGAATGGCCATCTTGGATTGAACGAACCGGGAACATCTTTTGATCTTTATTCTCATATTGTTGATCTTGACAATATTACTAAAATTGTAGGACAAAAATATTTCACAGGCGACGACAATGTAAAACTTACAAGAGGCATATCTCTGGGGATTAAATATATTATGGAAGCAAAAACTGTGATTTTACAACTGAATGGTGCAAAAAAGGCTGAGGTCGTCAAGCGTTTAATTGATAGCGAAATATCAACAGATTTTCCTGTTTCGGTAATGAAATCGCACGCGAATGCTTTTTTACTGCTTGATAAGGAGGCTTCAAAATATATTTAAGATATTAAATATGAATAATATAAGTGTTGAAGCCATTAAGATAATTGTATCCCGGTTGCAGGAAAAAAAAACAACGAAGATTCATGCGTTCCTTGGTTTTGATGCGTGCATTGACAATATCGTTAGGGTTATTAAAAATAAAAAGGAAAACATTGATCCGGAATATTATACCAACAGTCGCCAGTTTGGAGAGTTCCTGATCAGCCGTGAAAACAAGGGTTGTGGAATTGAACTACAAACGCAGGTATCGAAGATTGGCGGAAACATGGTTATAACCGGCAATGCGCTGGGTAATCTAGGAATAAAAGTCAATTGTGCAGGAACATTTGGCTTACCTGATATTCTGCCAATCTTCAGCTCAATGTCATCCAATTGTACACTCCACACAGTCGGAGAGACAATTACGACAACAGCGCTCGAATTTAATGATGCAAAAGTGATGATGTTTGATCTTGGTCCATATGATAAACTTGAATGGAACGTGATTAAAAACCAGTTGGGAATCGATCAGATCAAACAGCTCATTTTGGGTAAGCAATTGGTTTCGTTTCTTAATTGGAGCGAGATTCAAAATTCATCCCAAATCTGGAAAGGAATTCTTGATGAAGTAATTTCTTCTATGTCATTTTCAGGAGTGCGTCCCTATTTTTTTACCGATTTTTCTGATTGTTCACGCAGATCGAAGGAAGAAATCCAGTTGGCAATAGCTCTTTTAGGAAGGTTCAAAAAGTATTTTAAAATAATTATAAGTCTGAATCAAAATGAAGCAGAGATAATCACCAAATCACTTGATCTGCCTGACAATGATTCAGATGAAGGTTCTATTAAGATGCTTCATTGTCATTGTGGTGCTGATGAACTGGTTATTCATCGGACAAAAGATGCCCTGGCATACGACGGAATTAATTTTGAGAAATGCGACACTTTCTTTTGTAAAGAACCAGCTATCCTGACCGGTGGAGGCGATAATTTCAACGCGGGCTTTTGTTTTGCCCGGATTTACGATTTCGACCTCTTTCAATCTTTAATTGTTGCAAATGCCCTTTCAGGATATTACGTAAGATATGGGAAAAGCCCTGATGTTGATAATCTTATAGAATTTCTAAAAGCGATTAAATCATAGCAGGTTAAAATTGATCATAACAAGAATAAGAGCCATGTTTTGATTATCAATACATTCTCACCCATTTCCGTTCACTGAATTATCCTACAACTGTTACTACAAATTCATCTTTAGCTTTCAATACCCCAAACGATTTTGGCTGTAAACCATATTGTGAAGCTATTTTCAAAAAAGCCGCTTTCCCTTCCGGTGCAACAGCAACCAGAAGGCCGCCACTGGTTTGAGGATCACAGAACAGGTGCTTTTGATCATCGGTCATTGGCGATACTTTGTGTCCGTAACTATCGAAATTGCGAAAAGTACCTCCCGGAAAGGTTTTGTGTTCCATGTAGAATTTGATGTTTTCAATTTTAGGAACGTTCTCTGAATAAATCTCTGCACTTAGTCCGCTTCCTTCGCACATTTCAACCAGATGCCCCAGCAATCCGAATCCGGTCACATCTGTCATTGCTTTTACTTCAGCCAGTTTCCCGAGTTCTTTGCCTATCGTATTGATTGTTAGCATTAGATTCCGGGCAGTCTGACGGTCTTCTTCTTTAAGGATACCCTGCTTTTGCGCCGTAGATAAAATCCCGATGCCTAAAGGCTTCGTCAGGTATAGCTCGCAGCCTTCAGTCGCAGAACAGTTCAACCGGATCTGATCTTTTTGGGCAATACCTGTAACTGCCAATCCAAAAATAGGTTCCGGTCCATCAATGCTGTGACCACCCGCAATTGCAATACCAGCCCGCGCACATGCTTGTTTTGCCCCTTCAATAACCTGACCTGCAATTTCCGGCGATAGTTTGTTGATTGGCCAGCAAAGGATGGCCACTGCCATCAGCGGAGTTCCGCCCATTGCGAAAATATCGCTGATCGCATTGACCGATGCAATTCCTCCAAAATCATAAGGATCGTCCACAATTGGCATAAAAAAGTCAGTTGTTGATATGATTACCTGGTTGTTGCCAATATCGTAGACTGCGGCATCATCGAGTGTCTGGTTACCAACCAGCAGGAATGGATCTGGAAATTCAGTCTTGCATTGTGCCAGTATTGAATTTAAAACTTTAGGTGATATTTTACATCCGCAACCTGCTCCATGAGAATATTGCGTGAGTTTTACGGAAGAATTGTCGGGTAATGTATTGTCATTATTCATTTTGGACAGTAATTTTGTTTTTGACGAACTTTTTTTAGTTCAATGAGTTTTAACTGCGGAAGCTGTTTTTTCAAGAATTAATTTTGCGTTGACGGCTGCATCACCAGTTGGAAGCACAATTTCCAGGTACTTCTTTTTGTATTTATCGCGGCTAAACTGATAAGTTTGGTCGTAGTATTCGAGTAATTTGTCAGCAACATCATGCAACTCTTTTTCGCGATAACAGGCAAGAATTTCTTTCATGCGCTGATCACCAAGCCGTTTTACAATGCATTGAATTGCATTTTCCATCAATTCATCCGGGAGTGCGCCATATTCTTTAACGAGCCTGCTAATCCGGTCGGTTCGGGGTACCAGGATTTCAATGTTTTGTGTTGCATTCATCCGTTCCCACAGTGGATCGGGAAGGAATACCCGGCCAACAGTCTGACTTTCTCCTTCGATCCATACTTTTTTAGACAGATCCATGCCGAGAAGTTCGTCGAGCAGATCATTCTGAAATTGTTGCGTAGTTGGCTGTGGTTGCTGACCAATTCCGCCAAAAACAGAACCTTTATGATTGGCAAGTCCTTCAAGATCAATAATCTGTTCTCCCATTTCTTTCAGGTGATAAAGAATCTCGGTCTTTCCGCTTCCTGTATGACCTTCGATCACCATTAAATGTGGAATGTTTCCTGCTCTTTCGAGTAAATAGTTTCGATACGATTTATATCCACCTTCAAGGATAAAACATTTAATTCCAACCCGCTCAAAGAGCCACGCCATACTTTCCGAGCGCATTCCGCCACGCCAGCAGTGGACCAGTAGCTGGCCTGAGGAGGCAATCCTGATTGCTTCGCGAACAAACTGAGCCATTTTAGGTCCGACAATCTCCAGCCCTTTTTCAATCGCCGGAACTCGTCCTGTTTTTTTATAAAGTGTACCGACGATAGCTCTCTCATCATCATTAAAAATCGGAATATTGATGGCTCCTGAAATATGCCCTTCAGTAAACTCCCCGGGCGATCTGACATCAACCACCGGAAGCGATTTTTTCAAGGTAAGAAAATCCTCAGGATTAAGAATCTGCATAATAAGTTATAAAATCTTTGCGGGGTCAAAGATATACATCCTATTTAAAAGGTTTGCATTTTTATCATACTTTGAAAATTGATGAATCATAGATTAAGAGTCGTTTATCCTTTTTAGAATAGATAATACTTGTGTTATTAACAGCTGATTAGGATCGCATGTTCTTGAATTCAATGATGCCTGACTTTTCGAAAAAGCTGTTAATTGCCTCAAATGCACATAAATATTTTATTAGTGTTCATTGTTAGAAATATTTTTGTACATTTGAAAATAGAACCTATATCAGACCAATGTTCCCTACAATATGAAGAAATTCAACATCTTAGTTATTGATGATCATGCCGGGAATAGAGCATCACTTCAGGAGATACTGATTGCAAATGATTTTGTAGTCAAAACTGCAATAAGTAGTAAGGCCGGTTTGGAGTTATTGTCAAAAGAATTGTTTGACCTGATTTTTATTGAATCCTTAATGCCCGGGATGAATAGTTATCAGACTTGTCAGACAATTAAAGCTGATCCCCGCCTGCGTAACATTCCGGTTATTTTCGTTGTTCGCAACGAAGACCTGATTTTCGTCAAAGAGATTTATGAATCGGGTGGGGATGATTATGTTGTTACTCCTTTGGTTTGGAGCGAATTGCTGATGAAAACAAGAATTCATCTCGAACTGAAATACAGCCGCGAGATGTCGAGGAATATGAATCAGCTACTTGAAGCCAAAGTTGCCCAACGGACTTTTGAATTGGAAGATTCTCTTAAAAAGCTGGGTCAGGCAAAGAAAGATCTTGAATTACTATCGATCGCCAAATCTGAATTTCTGAACCTTATCAGTCATGAAATCAGAACTCCGCTAAATGGCATCCTCGGAAGTCTTGCTTTAATTGGCCGTTACCACTATACCGATGAAGTAAACCGCTATTTTTCATTGCTTGATACTTCGGTTAAGCGGCTTGAGAAATTCTCAAACACGATTCTTGAGGCTTCAACACTCAGGATAAAAGGGGATAAAGCTTTGGTATTTACTCCGATTGACCTTGTCAAGGTAATGCGCCAGGCAATCAATCATTGTTCTGCAAAGTTTACGGAGAAAAGTATTGAGATTATTCTGCAAAACGAAACGACGAATTCATCCTATAAAGGTGATCCCAAATACCTTGAAAAGTGTTTTACCGCTATCTTAGATAATGCCTTTAAATTCTCATCCAAAGGGAATAAGGTGGAAATCACAATAACCAATGAAGCAAATGGATTATTTAAAATCACAATTGCAGATTACGGCAAAGGATTCTCTAAAGTGGCAATGGAAAACATTTATAAGCCCCTTAGCAATCTTGAAGCCCATTTTGATCAGAATACGGGGATGGGACTTCACCTGGCAAAATTGATTGTAGATGCCCATTCAGGATCAATCAAAGCCGGAAACCGCGAAACAGCCGGTGCCATTATTGAAATATCGCTTCCAACAAAATAGTGATTATATGGTTTAAAGCTATTTTGCTGTGATGTAGCTAATGGCTTGTTTAATCAGTTGCCGGTAATTAGTATTGGAATAGCTGTTTTTATCATGTCCCGGTTGAATAAATACGATTTTTGAGTTTTCCTTTTTTAAAGTCCAGCCGATTAGTGGGTTGCTTTTAGGATGATCGGTTGAAAGAAGGGGATAGACGCCGGGAAGAACCTCAAGATTACCATATACTTCGTCAAACAGTGTGAAATCTTTTAGCCCTTTGGTCACGGGATGCGAAGGATGTACCAATTTAATATTAAAGGTTACTTCATGTTGGTAGGACGATGCCCCAAACTGATCGTCTTTTTTCTTTTCGTAGTATTTACCTCCTACGATACTTTCAAATTCAGGCCAATCCTGGTAGGCACAGATCGAATGATGCAGGAATAACAAACCTTTGCCCGCTTTCAATAGCCTGTAATAAGCATTCTTCTCCTCATCGGTAATTGTATTTGGCATATCATAAAATACTACTGCATCGAAAGATTTAAGATCAATCGTCCCCAGCTGAACCCGTGCTTCCGGGTGTTTCAGTTCAAGATAAGTTAGATTTTTGAATGAATCAAACATTTGAAAAAACGACACGCGATCAAAATCATGACCGCCTGTAATAATCAATATTCTTAGGTTATTCGCTGAAGCGTTGAAGCTTAAGAATAATAAGGCTAAGATAAAAGCAAGGATGGCTGGTTTCTTCATATCTTTTTAGCTTGAAAATACAATTGTTAAAAGTAGCCACATATCAACAATAATCTGTCATTTATTCCCTGAAAATTCAATGCGTATTTCCGTAATGTATCCTTTACGACTGGAGGAACTTTCGCTTTTTGTATCACGAAGGACCGGCATCGTCACTCTAAACTCAACATTTAATGACCTGCGATGAACAAATGATCACCTTACACGCTTGAATAGCAACCTGAAAGATTTGAATGATCACCTTACACTTTTGAATGAGAGTATCCATCAAAGTGTGAATTTACCAGGTGTTTACTGTGCTATCTTAAGGGGTCTTTTGCATAAACGGTGTGCGAGGAAAACTTATCTTTGTCTTATCAAAGAATAGAAAAATGAAGGGTGTAATATTATAATACTGAAATCGATGGAAATTAAAGTGGTAATTACTGGCGCAACTGGAATGGTAGGCGAGGGGGTACTAATGGAATGCCTGGCACATCCGGATATAATTCAGGTGCTGATGGTCAACAGGAAACATAACAGTATGCAGCATCCTAAGCTTAAAGAATGTATTATCCCCGATTTTTTAAACCTGGATCAATTCACAGACCAGTTAACCGGATATGATGCCTGTTTTTATTGTGCAGGAATAAGTTCAAGGGGATTGAAAGAGC
>JANYLE010000210.1 GCA_025363795.1 Mariniphaga sp.
CTTTCTTTTGATTGGATATTATTACGAGAAACCAAGCGCTGTCGCCGCTTCGAAGAAGGCTTTCATTGTAACCCGCTTTGCTGACCTTGGTTTCCTGATCGGGATTTTGATGTTGTCATTTAATACAGGAACTTTCGATTTCCAGACATTGACTGATCCGCACGGACCTGCAATCGCTTCGGCCGGAGGTGCTTTGTTTATGGGAATGTCAGTATTGTCATGGTCACTTGTATTTATATTTATTGGTGGTGCCGGTAAATCAGCCATGTTCCCGTTCCATATATGGTTACCAGATGCCATGGAAGGTCCAACTCCTGTTTCAGCTTTGATTCATGCTGCAACGATGGTTGTTGCCGGAGTTTATTTGGTTGCCCGTCTTTTCCCTGTTTACGCACTTGGTGCACCCGATGCATTGATGGTTGTCGCCTGGGTTGGAGGTTTCTCCTCGATTTTTGCAGCTGTGATTGCCTGTACACAAACTGATATCAAAAGGGTTCTGGCCTTTTCAACGATGTCGCAGATTGGTTACATGATGCTTTCTCTCGGTGTTTCCGGTTACGGAGGCGAAGAAGGTTTGGGATTCATGGCATCCAACTTCCACTTGTTTACCCACGCAATGTTTAAAGCTTTGTTGTTCCTCGGAGCAGGAGCTGTTATTCATGCGGTTCATACCAATGAAATAACGGGTATGGGAAATCTTCGCAAGCATCTCCCAATAACTCATATTACATTTTTAATTGCTTGTCTTACCATCGCCGGAATTCCACCTTTTTCAGCCTTCTTCAGTAAGGATGAAATTCTGGTAGCCGCTTTTCACAGCAATAAACTGTTGTTTGCCGTTGAATACATCGTTGCCGGTTTAACCGCTTTCTATATGTTCCGCCTCTATTACGGAATCTTCTGGGGAAAAGAGACCCATTATCACCATACACCGCATGAATCTCCCCTGGTGATGACGATTCCTTTAATGGTTCTTGCCTTTGGATCTGTGTTTGCCGGATGGCTTCCATTCCACAATTTGGTGACTTCTGATGGATTACCATTTGAGTCGCACATTGACTGGTTGATCGCAATTCCTTCGGTTCTTATTGGAGTTTTAGGAATTGTAGTTGCAACTGTAATGTATAAGAAAGAGAATCCGCTTCCGGACAAAATGGCTGCTACATTTAAACATCTTTACACGTGGGCGCACCGTAAATTCTATTGGGATGAAGTTTATTTGTTCGTCACACGCAAAATTATCTTTAAACATATATCTGCCCCAATTGCATGGTTCGATCGTCACGTGATCGATGCTACAATGAACAGTATTGCCGGAATTACCCAATACACTGCATATGCAATTAAAGGTTTCCAGTCTGGCCGTCTTCAACAGTATGCTTTCGTATTTGTCAGCGGAACCGTTATTCTCGTTCTCATTTTTGTTTATCTAGTATAAGAAACTGAATTTAAGATGAATATACTGAATTTATTTATAATTGTCCCCGTGCTTACGGTCTGCGGAATTCTGCTGACCAAGGATCTAAAGCAATCCCGACTGGTATCAGCGATCGGGATGGGTGTTCAGCTTATTTTAGCGTTTGTATTGGTCTATCTGTATTTGGCCGAACGGAGCGCTGGAAATACTGCCACTATGCTGTTTATGTATGATGCACTTTGGTTTCCTTCGCTAAATATTCACTACTCACTTGGTGTAGACGGGATTTCTGTTGCCATGATTGCACTTACGGGTATTGTTGTCTTTGCCGGAATATTTGCCTCCTGGAAAATGGAATATTTGCCGCGGGAGTTTTTTATCTCGCTGATTGTTCTGGCTACCGGGGTTTTTGGTTTCTTTATTTCTATCGACCTTTTCACAATGTTCCTGTTTTATGAGCTGGCTGTGATCCCGATGTATATTCTAATTGGAATCTGGGGAACAGGTCCGAAAGAGTATTCGGCGATGAAGCTGACTTTAATGTTGATGGCCGGTTCGGCAATGTTGATGGTCGGTATCCTTGGAATCTATTTCTTCTCTGCACCTGCAGGAACTCCGTTGACATTTAATCTGATGGAGATATCTAAAGTACATATCCCAATCGAAATGCAACGTTTCCTTTTCCCATTCACATTTGTTGGGTTTGGAATATTAGGTGCGCTTTTCCCCTTCCACACATGGTCACCCGATGGTCACGCTTCTGCACCAACAGCAGTTTCGATGCTTCATGCCGGTGTTTTGATGAAATTGGGTGGTTACGGAGCTTTCCGTGTCGCTATCTTCCTGATGCCTGAAGCTGCCCATGAGCAGGCCTGGATTTTCTTAATTCTAACTTCTATCAGTGTCGTGTATGGTGCATTCTCTGCAATTGTTCAGAATGACCTTAAATATATTAATGCCTACTCTTCGGTAAGCCATTGCGGACTTGTACTGTTTGCTGTATTGATGATGAATCAGACAGCTATGAACGGCGCAATTATCCAAATGATCTCCCACGGTTTGATGACAGCCCTTTTCTTCGCATTGATCGGGATGATCTATGGCAGGACACACACCCGAATTATCCAGGAAATGGGTGGATTAATGAAAGTGATACCATTCTTAGGTGTTGTTTATGTGATTGCCGGTTTGGCTTCACTCGGACTTCCCGGATTCAGCGGATTTGTCGCTGAAATGACAATATTTGTTGGTGCTTTCCAGCATGTGGATGTTTTCCATCGTGTTGTTACGATAGTAGCCGCTTCGTCAATTGTTATCACGGCAGTATATATCCTGCGGGTGGTTGGAATTTTATTATTCGGACCAATAAAGAATCCCCATTTTCTCGAATTAACCGATGCAAAATGGTACGAACGTATTTCAACAGTTACCCTGGTTCTTGCTATTACAGCTATTGGAACGGCACCTTGGTGGCTTTCGAATATGATTAATTACAGCCTTGCGCCAATTGTTGAAAGGCTATCTGCGGTTCAGTTAACCGGTTTATTTTAATTATTCAGTTTAATAAGTTTTGACTTATGAATTTTAGCGATATTCTAACCATGAGACACGAGCTGCTGCTGACGTTAATAGCATTGGTTGTTCTCATCATAGACCTGAACCTTCACAACAGGGATAAGCATTTAATCATTCCAATAACACTTTCACTGTTTTTTATCCATACAGTGGTTGGCTTTTTGCCATCGGTGCCAAGCATTCTATTCGGTGGAATGTACCATACAACTCCGCTGCTTATAACAATGAAAAATATCCTTAATGTTGGGGTGTTGATCATTTTATTTCAATCGGTTACGTGGTTAAAGAAAGAGGAAAACAGGGAAAAAATCAGTGAGTATTTCATTCTGCTGTTCTCCACCCTGATCGGGATGTATTTTATGATCTCATCGGGAGATTTCCTTATGTTTTATCTTGGGCTTGAACTTGCTACGATTCCAATTGCTGCCTTGGCTGCCTACACGCATCACGAGTCTAAATCTGCGGAAGCTGGTATAAAACTGATTCTTAGTTCAGCCCTTTCTTCCGGAATTCTTTTGTTTGGAATCTCCTTGATTTACGGTGCTACAGGATCAATCTATTTCGATTCAATTGCGAAGGTATATGCGAATACCCCAATGCAGGTGCTATCCTTTATCTTCTTCTTTACAGGTATGGCCTTTAAGATTTCGTTGGTTCCTTTCCACCTGTGGACGGCCGACGTTTACGAAGGTGCACCCATCAACGTGACTTCTTATTTGTCCGTGATATCTAAAGGAGCTGCTGCATTTATTCTTGTTATTCTAATGTTTACGGTTTTCAATACGATCGCACCGATTTATAACCACATTCTCTACCTGATCGCTGTTTTAACAATGACGGTTGGTAACCTGTTTGCCCTTCGTCAGAAGAACATGAAACGGTTTTTGGCATTCTCATCCATTTCGCAGGCTGGTTTCATCTTGCTTGGTATCTTGGGTGGAAATATAATGGGGATGACTGCAGTGGTTTATTTTGTACTCGTTTATATCTTTTCTAACCTTGGTGCATTCGGTGTGGTATCTGCTATTTCGACGGTTACCGGTAAGGAAACGATGGACGATTACGACGGACTTTACTCCACGAATCCAAAGCTTAGTCTATTGATGATGCTTTCGTTGTTCTCGTTGGCTGGGATTCCCCCGGTTGCCGGATTCTTTGGTAAGTTCTTCCTGTTTGCCTCAGCTGCTTCTGCCGGTTATTACTGGCTTGTTTTTATTGCAGTATTGAACGCCACCATCTCACTTTATTATTACCTCCTTGTTGTTAAGGCAATGTTTATTAATAAGAATGAGAAACCTTTGGCCTATTTCAAGAGCGATCTGGCAACACGGGTAGGATTGGTTCTCAGCTGTCTTGGAATATTTGTTCTTGGATTCTGGAGCCAGATATACGAGATAATTAATAGTTTAACTTTTGGAGTAATCCACTAAACTATCTGAACAGATTTCACCGGTGTGAAATCAATTTATTTATAAGATCAGGAAGCATAAATACAGAAGATCATGACACTGAAAGCTAAACATATCGTTGAGGAGATAAACGGAACACGTTGCACTGTTGTTGAAAAAGGGGCAACTGCTGATCGCGTCGATTTCCTGAAAAAGTTACTTGAATTCAATCAATTCGAAGTCGTTGTTGTTGCAGAAGCACTCGTTGAAGGATCACCTGCTCTTTTTACAATCGGCGTCACTGATTTGGTATTTAATCCGGTAATCGCTGTTTACGAATTGTCACTCAAAACCGCTGACGGAAAAAAGGTTTCTCCTGCTTACTGGAACCAATATTCCACAGATTGTGTGGATGAGTATTGGGACTTTGTGAAGTAGAGCGTGTGACTTTGAGAGGAGTGAGGGAGTGACTCTGTGAGGAGTGACTTATAGATATAAATGAGGGAATGAAAAATGTGATTATCTGATCATTTTTCATTCCCTCATTGTCTTATTCCCTCATTGTCTAATTGTCTTATTCCTTCATTGTCAAATCGTCTAATTCCCTCATTGCCTAATCGCCTAATCGCCGAATTGTCTAATTGCCTAATCGTCTAATTCCCTCATTGCCTAATCATCTAATTTTACTAATAGTCTAATTGCCTAAATCCCTAATAGTCTAATTGCCTTAAATAGTAATCTCCACAATATTTCCATCCGGATCAGCAATGACGCTCTCATAAAAACCGTCTCCGGTCAACCGGGGTTCACCCAGGACCTTGTAACCAGCCTCACGAAACTGTCGTGTCATTGCATCAACTGCCTCATTTGATCCCACAGAGAAGGCAATATGCGCCAATCCTGTTCTGTTTTTAGCTTCCTGGTGAACCGAATTGGTCAGATTTGGTAAATACATCAATTCAAGACTGCAACCTCCATTTTTAAAAGAGAGAATGTAGGACTCAAACTTCCTTACAGGATTTGTGTACTTCTTATTTGAAGTTGCCTGAAAGTAGGTGCAATAAAAATCACGTAACCTTTCAAGATCGTTGGTCCAGATAGCAATGTGAGTGATATTCATTGTGATTAAGCTTTAGGAAAGTGAACGTTTGCAAAAGTGGGAGGTAATGATTTTGCCTCTTCTTATTCTCTATTGAATTGTAAACGATTGAATGGCCATTTTTTCTTTGATCTTTTCCATGAGCTGAAATACCTGTATTTCGTCATTCAGACTAAAGCCCGGATAGTTTCGCTCGTCAATATTTTTCACAAAGTCGGCAATCTGTTCCTGCAACGGATCGGGCGAGGTTTTTGGAATCTCCCCCTTCACCTCTTTTGTTGGATAATGATCAATTTTATTCCTGATAAAATCAAAGGTTGTGACTTCGCCACCCGCATGAACCGACAACAGGTGTGATTGCTGTTTCTCAATAAATTTTAAGGTAAGCGTTGCAACCGAACCATTTTTGAAATTAATATGAATATTCAGAACATCCGGCAGGTGCGATGGGAGCGTTCCGCAGAAGACGTCAAACTTATGAACCGGTGATCCTGCGGCCCTGAGCATCATGAGCAGGTTGTTTAAAAGCAACTCCTTCAACCGGTCGGGCATTGCCGGGACTGATTGTGAAGCCTCGATAAAACACGTACGTTTGGTTTGGCTTCTTATTTTCTCCTGAAAAGGGTGAAAGAGAAAGTCATTCTGGATCTGAATATAGGTTCCGCCTTCACTGGCCAGATGGATCAGTTGTTTACGCTCTTCTTTTGTCAGGTGAAGTTTATCCGAAAGAAACAAATGACAACCATTGCGAATGGCAAAT
>JANYLE010000225.1 GCA_025363795.1 Mariniphaga sp.
GTTCCAGTGTATGAAACGGAAGCACCAGGTGATCCCACGTAAGTTCAGTTTCGATCAGCCGTGCCGGGAATTCTATGTTGTAGTTGGGTTTTCGTTCAATACCAGTAATAAACCAGTTCAGATATTCTCTTGAAAGAACCAGCGCCCCACTTAGCATGGGTTCTCCCGGGGATGTGGGTGCAAGCGAAAGCATACTTTGTTTGGAGAATAGATGATCACCATCGAAAATGCGGGTAATTTCGAACCGGATCGCAAGTTCGTCACCGGCAATGATGAATGCTGCTGTTTCGCCTGTCGGGATGAAGCCGGAATGATTGACCCCTTTTAATCCGCCAAATTCTGTAAATCCGCGGGCAGTTGCTTCGTTCTGAACCCATAATACATCAAGCAGTTGCGGCCGGATATGAGGAATAAGTGCCAACAGAATAATCAGCCGCTCGGGAACAGCCAACCGGTAGTCTGTAACAAACTTTCCGTAATACGAATCGCTTTGAGAAAGGTCAGGCGGTTGAATTAAAAGTACATCAGCATTCGAGCCCGCCTTCCCAAAATAATAATTCAGACGGGCATTCAGCACATCAGCGAACCATTCAAGTTCCAGTTCGAGGTCACGGGCATTATCTGTCAAAGTGTTTGCCATTCGGTATATATTGGTTTATTCATCCATGGGAGTTTTATAATTGTAAAACTCCATGGTAACTGATTAATAAGCATATCAAAAGGAGCTGTTTCCATCTGTACCATCCAGCCCTCATCTGTTTCGTTTAATAAAGCGCTTCGCTGAAGAAAAGAGGCTCGTAACCCGTCAATTGAAGTATTTTTCAATACAGACCAATGATTAATTACAGATTGCAGCAGCGCTTCAGATTCCTCTTTGTCTTGTTGTGATAGCAACCCTTCAGATACCGGCAATGATTGTTGCGGATCCATACCCAGCAATAACTTTATAAATCCCAACTCAAATTCATATACTTCGTAGTTGCCCGTTGCCAGAAAATGGAGCAATGCACCAGCGCGAGGCAGATTAAGAAATGAAATATCTTTTTCCTGATCGGCAAGAATTCCGGTTTGCCCGAAAAACCGTGATAAAAATGGATGAAGTAGAACCAGCCCAGCATGTTGAACCTTTAATCGGGGTTTACTTTGAAAGTTATTCACGGGAACTGAATTCATCCTCTCCATTGATTCGATGAAATCTGAATATTCTTCAGGCAATTTCGGATTACCTTCAGAAATACCGACGCCAGGTGATTTTTCTTCATTACGATCAACAGATATGAGATCAAATGAATTCTGGTCTTTGCCCCCAACCACAATTGCACCTGGTGATTGTGCTTCTTTAACCTGTGTCATTCGGTCACCTGGTAATTGATGTTCAAAAGTTGAATAGAATAGCGATTTAAGGATGGAGTTGGAATCGATAAAGCGTTGAATGTCAATTCTTTTTTCACGAGGCAATAGATGGGAAATATCAGCCATTAAATCAGAAAAAAGATGCTGATCTTCTTTTGTAAAGCTGGATGTGAAAAACCTGGCCACCAATGATAGCCTTGTATGCAGATCTAAAAAAAGGGTACCAGAATTAAGCAATTCCAAAAGAATGATTCTTAAATCGTCTTTCCGGCGAAAAGAAAGATTGTCACAAGTATTGTTCACAAGATCAATGGATTGTCCGGCTGAAAGCAGCTGAAGCAATCGAAAATAGGACGTCTCCGAAAAACTGCTCGCAGGGATATAATCCAGCAATTGTGACCAGTTTTCATTAATCGTTTCTTTCAAGGTTTGTAACGATTCTCCGGTCTGTAACGATGAGGCTTGCCACGGTAAATTGCCATGGGCCAAATAGTGGATCAACACTTTGAAATTATGCATTGATTCCTGAACTTTGCTCCGGAAATCTGCATCCTCCGGTTGTTCTGCTCTTTTGGCAGCAATAGATCTGAGCTGTGTCGCCAGTTCCTCATACAATGCTTGTGGGAGGTCTTCCCAAAGTTCGGATCCGGGATCCAACTTTAACTTGATTTCAAGTCTTGGGATATGTATAAATTCATCCTCATTTGAGAATTTATTGAAGGCTGTTTCGAAAACCGGCAAAAGCGCATCTTCCCATCGTTCCCGGAACTGATTCCGTAACGTAAATGCATGTTCATTGGTGGCGGTTGAAACCAACCACTGCTGCCTGCGAATTCTGTGTGAGGAAGATGCCATAATTTGTTCCAAAACAGGTTTTCATTACCGACGTTGAATAATAATATTTTTGATGACCAGATTAAGGGATGCATTCTTGGTAGCATCTGCCAATTTATTCAGACTCTCAGTCGTCTTTGTAAGAATTGCGGCATTGCTAATGGAGCTTAACCCATTGTTGATTTCCATCATCGCCTTGAATCCATCAGTTCCCATCGCTACATCCAGGTTATTATTTGCAACGTATTGGCTTGCGTCACTGATTGAAGTCGAAAGATCATTCTCAATTGCACCGGCTAAATCGATGTAACGCTGTTTTTCTGCAGGATCGGTTGTTGTCTCGGCCTTCGTCTTATAACTTGCCAGAACATCCCGTTTTGAGGTTACCTCCCTTACGGCTTTTTCGAGGTTTACATCCTGGAAAGCCGCTCCGGTTACTTCAGTTCCAGGAGTGGCAATGCGTTTGATAAGCGCATTACTCATCGTGCCAAAGGATTCCTTAATTGATGAGAAGTACTCTTTTTGTTGATCGCTAAACTTCGAATTCCAGGTATTATCAAGCTGGGTACGTATACCGTCAGTTTTGACATTAAGGATTCCATCCAAATCGTTTATTTTGAAATCATCAATTTGGCCCCTGATCTTCCGATCGATAGGTGAAAAGAGATTCAGCCCCTGCCCAATTACAAAGTCAGGTCTGAATGGTTTTATGGTAATACCAGGCTCAAGAAGATCGTTCTTTTCGGCATCTGTTTCCTGATAGGGTAGCATAAAATCGGCGATTATTGTACTGTTCTCGTCATAAACCAACACGAATGTACCTCCGCGCATTACTCCGGCCGCATGTTCAAGTCCGGGATGTACAGCGATATAGTTGTTAAACAGTAATTTATTTTGTTCCTTGTCAGTATTTATTTTGATCAGATCATCCAGGTGATCAAGCAAATCGATGTGACGGTTACTGATGAGGGAATCAAACGGGGTATTGAATTCTGTCTTGGCAGCAATGGTCAATTGTCCTTTGAATTTCCCCGATTGTTCCATTGCAGAACTAATGGGGGTTTTCCATGAATCGGTTTCTGTATTTGCTGCAGTATATTCCTCAAAAGATCCTTTGAGTTTGGCACTTGCAAGATCAACGGATGTTGCGAGTTCGTTGTTTCGCCCTTCGGCAACCTGAACGAAAGTTCCCCTATCAACAGGATCGAGCAGTTCCAGACTGCCGTTGACCTGAGATTTCAAACCAGAACTAAACCGCTTCACTTCATCCAGTTGATTCACAATATCCTGGCGCATCATATTGTGCAACTGGTGAAGATGTCCGAAATAAAATGGAGGTTTGATGACAATTTTAGTTTTGTCTTCACCGAGCATTACAGAGCGTAAATGAATGGGGAGATTGTTCGTACTGATCTCATTCAGAAGAAACTGGTGCACATCCGAAATGTTCTGTCCTATAAATCCCTCTATCCTGAAAAAGTCGAATTTCCCGATTTGTGATGCAAATGGCGCGGCTGATGCACCCTGAGCGCCGTAGTTGCGGGCATTGTAAGAATAATTATTCGTGCTTTTATTCTTTTTGTGTAAACTATAATTCCAGAACTCATAAATTGGATGTGAAGCATCAATTTTGTAGTAGTAGGGTATGGCCCGCTCTTCCAAACAGTGTTCTTCCGATCTTCCGGGTGTGATGCGAATATCGGTATTCCTTGTTATTCTCCATAAATTAGCCGGGATGATCATCTCAGCCGCTTTAATATTTTCCAGGAGATTGAGAGAAACATTTAAGCCAATCCGCCGGGTAAGGGATGGAACCTCAAAGGTCATCAACTGAGTATCTAATTTACTGACGAGAAATATGGCATGCCGTTTTTT
The DNA here is from genome assembly GCA_025363795.1 of Mariniphaga sp. Classification (GTDB taxonomy): domain Bacteria; phylum Bacteroidota; class Bacteroidia; order Bacteroidales; family Prolixibacteraceae; genus JAAFHB01. The sequence continues at coordinate 4,063 of JANYLE010000225.1, forward strand.
CTCCAGTGTATGACTAGTCAGTTGGGATGGATAAAATCCTGTGCGATCTGCATCTGTCTCGGAGTCAGCGTTAAGGGAACCTAAGATCAGATGTTTCGGGAAAGCATCTTTATCGGGAGAGCACCAGGTCATATCGTCAAAAAGTAAATCTTTAAATTCATTGAAGGTCTCTGTCAAATCGCGGAGAAAGTCGTAGTAATATTGGATTCCAATTTCATTGTTAGTATAATAGTCATTCCAGTTTTTGAGTACTGTCAGCCATGAAGCCGAAGGATCGGAAGCAAAATCCTGAGCCAAAAAAGAGCTGCATGCCGGATATATTTTGGGTAGCTGAGCTGCAATTTTCGTTTGAATTGCACTGCAAACACTCCGGTAGGTTGTTACGAGCTGCGGATGGGTTTTTAAAGTGGAATTGAAGATTGGTCGGTCTGCAACAACTTCATCCATAAAATCGTAAGCCTGATGCGGAGTTTGAATCGTTGGCTTGATCCATCCAATATATTCTCTGCTCACAAGCAATACTTTGAGATTATTGGTCATCATCTGACCGGCATTATTACAGTCGACGGCAGTACATTGATCGGGATCGAAAATATAACTTTCCATGAAGAGCAATGCCACCATCTGCTCAAGTTTCATATCGGTTTTATCTGTAAACTGCTCCAACGGGAAAGACCGATTGTCGGTGACACCATCTTCTGTATGAACGAGTTCATAAACAGGCATCATCACATTATCCCGAAAAAAAGGTTCATAGCGCGGATTTGTATCGTCATACAACTTGAAATTTTCGAAAACCATATCAGACACATAATACAAAAGGTCGCCGTCAGAAGTGATTCCCACGCCTTTACTCACCGTGATCTGGTTTCCTGTACTGGAGATATTCAATCCGCAAATAATCCCAACTCCCAATAGCTGTGTTCGTGTAAGCCGGGTTTGGTCTTCAAAATAGTTGGCCACACTATTGAGGTTGGTCGCGGTAAGTACCTGATCTTTTTCAAAGACGGTATATTCGGTTGTGATTTCGTCCAAGCTTTT
>JANYLE010000243.1 GCA_025363795.1 Mariniphaga sp.
GCTCGTTTCATCTGGTTATAAATTGTTTATTAATTGCCAGATGGAACTCGCCAACCATAATCATACTTCTGTGTGAGATATTTCTCATGGCTCGTTTCATCTTGTTGCCAATATTATTCCAATCCCAAATAGCAAAGTAAATAACAATGTAGCAATCGACAATTTCTTTAGAAACGGGTCGAGTTGGCGCGGTTCCTGAATCTGGTTAATCTTAACCAGGTCACGGATAAAAAGTGGTACCGTCAGAAGAAAAAGTAACTGGTAGATGGATTGGAACCGAAGTGCAACAAACAATAGGGCGCTTAGCCATCCAAGGATTATTAAACTGGTGTGATAAAGTCTGCTTTTGTTGCTTCCCATTCGCACCACCACTGTTTTTTTGCCGGAATTCCGGTCATTTGCGATATCACGCATGTTATTCAGGTTCAACACGCCCGTGCTGAAAAATCCAATGCTGACGGCCGGCAGAAATATTCCGGAATTGATCAGGTGGGTATTCAGAAAATAGGTGCCAACTACAGGTAGCAATCCGAAGAAAAGAAATACGGCAACGTCGCCAAAGCCGGCATAACCATATGGATTACTGCCCCCGGTGTAGCGGTAAGCTGCAACTAATGCAATAATTCCGAACCCAAGAAAAAGTAAGAAGGTAGTCGGGTCAAGTCCTTTAGTCCCTTCTGCGATCAACCAGATCCCGGTAGTAAGGCTCAATGCAATCAAAACCACCATTCCAACTTTCATCTCTTTCAGGCTGATTTCCCCGCTTTGAACAGTTCGTTGAGGTCCCACGCGGTGTTTGTTATCGGTACCCTTTTGCGAATCGCCATAGTCGTTGGCAAAATTGGAGAAGATCTGGATAAACAGGGCGGTAACAATGGCTAAAACGGTTATTTTAGGTTGGAAACCACCATCGAAATACGACAAGGCGGCGCCCATCAAAATACCCGACATCGCCAAAGGCAGCGTGCGCAGACGTGCTGCTTTGATCCAACTTTTTACTGATGCCATTTACTTAATTTTTAATAAAATACCGGGTTATCAACCAGTTTTTGTACATTGGGTCGAACACCAAAAGCATGTAACATTTTTGTTACTAACAATATTGTTAGTAACAAAAATGTTACATGTGCATAGTGTTGATATCAAGGAAATTTAGGATACTTTTTGAAGTCAGGTTTACGTTTTTCGAGGAAGGCATTTTTACCTTCCTGTGCCTCTTCTGTGAGGTAATAAAGTAGTGTGGCATTTCCGGCAAACTCCTGAATTCCGATTTGTCCGTCGAGATCGGCATTTAACCCGAGCTTCAGCATCCGAAGTGCGAGCGGACTGTGTTCCTGCATTTTTTGTGCCCAGGCAACCACTTCATCTTCCAGCTGCTCAAGCGGAACTACCTTGTTGACCAATCCCATTTCGAGGGCTTCGGCTGCAGAATACTGGCGACACATGAACCAGATTTCGCGCGCTTTTTTCTGACCCACAATGCTTGCCAGGTACGATGAACCCAATCCTGCATCGAAACTTCCCACTTTAGGTCCTGTTTGTCCGAAGATCGCGTTTTCGGAGGCAATGGAGATATCGCAAACCACATGCAACACGTGTCCGCCACCGATTGCGTAGCCATTTACCATCGCGATTACCGGTTTAGGCATCGAACGGATTTGCTTTTGTACTTCTAAAATGTTGAGCCGAGGAATTCCATCTTCGTCGATGTAGCCACCTTTGCCTTTCACAGTTTGGTCGCCACCGGCACAGAAGGCTTTGTCGCCGGCACCTGTCAATACCACCACATTAATGCGCTGATCTTCCCTGCAAATACGCAAAGCATCGCTCATTTCATTCACCGTCGTTGGCCTGAATGCGTTACGGTAGCGTTCGCGGTTGATGGTGATCTTTCCGATTCCGTCAAAATAGTCGAAGAAAATATCTTTGTATTCCCTGATTGTCTGCCATTCGCGTTGATCCGACATATGTTATTTTTTTAATTGTTCAAAACAGTTCTGAAATACCTGTGCGCTGAGTTCTCCGTTGGTCAGCACTTCAAGAATTACAGGTCCCGAAAAACCGGGTGCAAAAATAGTATTTAAAGTTTCCGAAAGTTCATTCGGATTTTCAGCTTTGAGGTAAGGTATATTGAACACTCTTGCCAGACCTTCGGCTTTGTAATCATGTTCGGCCACAAAATGTTCTTTTAAAGCCGGCGATTGTCTGGGTCCTCCAA
>JANYLE010000244.1 GCA_025363795.1 Mariniphaga sp.
ACACTATAGAAGAACATTCGGGCTCATCAATCTGGAGACGGATCGAAACAGAAGTTGAACCCCACCTCAATAGCTCGTAAAACGATATTCATTTGTCAAAGTATTTTATCGTTGCAGCAGGTCAGTATTTCCATTTTTAAAATTGGTCACAAATTTACGCTACCTATTTATGAGTATTCCTGCCTTCCCAGCCGCTCTTACCTTTATCCATAAATACTTCCTGTAATGTTTTCGAAACACGGTCATCAACCTCTTCGACCAGCTGAATTCTTAATGGATGAGTAAGCCGCTTCTGCCATGCAACAGCAGAAGCATAAGGTGGGCTATCTTTATCAAATTCATAAATCAGATAAGCCCATTTTTCAGAAAAAACATTCCCTTTTAAAACCGGAACAACTTGTTGCATATTTGAAGAAAGGAAAGTATGCGACAAACCGCGAGCCCAGTAAATCCATGGTCCACCCGTAATATAAAAGAAAGGATTGAGAAGCCGTGTTGGCGATTCAATACCTGAATTTGAATAACCAAGCTGAATTCCTGCAAAAGCAATCCCCTTTTCCTTGTTGAAAAAAACGATCCATGGAACATCTGCCTCCATTTTTAAATCAGTCAGATCCGGCATGTTCTGAACATCGTACACAATCACCGAATCTCTTACGATATCATACCATGCAGCGTGGGTAATGAGTTCACGTCTAAAGACCATTTCTGCATTCCTAAGCGCCAGACAATTAACCGTTTCATTGATCCGCATACACGTTGAACTAATAAAGTAGGGCATTCCGGGGTAAAATTCATACCTCACGGAGGCATCAACCTCAGGTACACCACGAAGATTATCCCAAACCTCACTTTTGGCAATCACTGGACCTGAAACGGTTACATTGCCTTTGGGTGACTTCCAATCAGCCGAGTGAGTCCAGGCGCGCGGAGGAACGTATATATCCGGATTCCAGTGCACTGCACCATTAGTTTCTAACCTGTGAAATAAGGGAGTATTGGGCTTACTCTTCAATGTAATCTGATCGAGATGACCCGAGTTGGATTGCAAAATGACAGAAAATTCACTGTTATCAATCTGAAGTCCGGGTGCCTGTCCCTGAACACTAAGATCGGTCTTGTATAATTTAGCCATCGCATCGGCATTGTTATAATAGATCAAAAATACGCGACTCGACTTTGCAGGTACATCTGCCAGAAAGGCGACCCTGGCAGAAACGGTTGGCAACCATAGTGGGGCTTTACGGGTTGGAATACCATTTTTATCGGGTGCAAGGTTGTCTTCTGCCAAACTTTCCTGGATATCATATACCTGAGATGGGACCTCTGTCAGGGAATGGGTTTTAGCATCAACTTCCACTACGCGAACATCTCTGGAAAGTTGCTGAGCTTCATCCGGATAAAAGGCAAGCAATACTTCAGTTGGCTCTTTTACCCGATTGATTCCGCCTGTTTCGCTAAGGACTACAGACTTATAGCTCTTCCACGCCTTGTCAAAAACTGACGCTCCTTCCGGGGCTTTAACCTTACTACTGGCCGTAAGGAACACATCATCAACAGCTGCTTTGGTAGTTTTTTTCATCCGCACTGTAATCCGTATATTATATTCCTGACCAGGTTGCCATTTTACCCAGCCAATTACACTAAGATTTTTATACATCGTACCGTCCAGAGACAGGCTATACCCTGAAGGTGGCCGCTCTGCAAGAGGTGGCCTGGTCAGATCTTCAACTTCTTCAACTCTCTTAAGATCAGTAGCCCGAAGGACCTTCCCATCAACAGCAGCTTCGACCTCAATAATGGAAGCCTTCGGCAATTGAAGAATCGCCTTAAAATGGTAGAAAGGGACGCCTGGATCAGGGTAACCCAATTCAATTTTGGTAACTGACAATTCCATATTGTCTTTCGCCTTCTGAGCGCTGATGAATCCTGCATTTATTGCAATCATCAGGAAGGAAATCAATACTTTAAAAATGGATTTTTTAAATATATTCATAACGAATGGCTCCTATAAATTTAGGTGAATTTATTATTAGCTTTTCATCAATTCTCTTCAAACTGAACTATTGTTCTGTAATCAGATTCCGATTCCTCAATTCCTTAACCCCAGTTTGCCAAGGGCCCCCGGCTCCCCAGATATAATAAGAAAAATACATAGTACTCTTCTGGTAAATTGGTGTCCATGGCTGAAATTCAACGTAATAATAATGCGCTTCTGTATTGACCGGATGGTTCATCCACATGTGCAGAAACAAAGGTTGTTTAACCGGAAAGGCTCCCACAAAACTAATATCCTGCTTTGTATCATAACCAGCATTCCATCCCTCTTTTAAGAAGAATAACCTGCCATAATATTTTTCCGGCATCATTCTGTATTCGTGCAATCCATCCTTCTCTGGTATTGTGAATACATCCTCCGGCCCATGAGCTTTTCCCAGTTCAATAATTGGCTGCGGTCCAATCACATTCGCTTCCGGGTTTTTAAAAGTAAGGGCATATTGGATTTCAAGCAAGGGTGAATTCCCATATAACGTAAAAATTTTCACCAACTTGTTGCCAAAATAATCTGCGGTCATCTTCACTCGGACAAAATCACCTTCCTTTTTCAAAATCTCGACATCGTAAACTTTATGTGTTTCCATGCTTCCCTGTCCAAGGAAATCTTCAAATCCGCCATAAGGATAGTATCCCCTTTTTCTAAAAGCGCGTTTATCATCGACAGGTTTTTCGGGCCAAAGTTTAAACAGTATATTATCGTTTCGAGATTTCACGATATACTCGATAACTCTTGCTCCTGTTGCCAATAGTGTTAACCGTACACTATCGTTTTCCATCCTGTATTCCTTTATCCCATCACTGTTCAGATCGACTTCATATAAAGATGGCTTGCCCTCCATTTTCCCAACACCTAATTGGCTAAGATTCTCAAGACCAAGTGCAGATACTTTCACAAGATAACTGCCTGCGGGTACCTTCAGATCAAATTCCATGTCCTTAAAAGTTCCGGTTCCGGTAGTGCAGGTTTTTGTGGCACTGAAAACGATTTTACCGGGATTATTTTTTTCAAGTACATCAGTTTTAACCTGGAATGTTGCCTTATTCGTAAAATTGTGGATCGTAACAGGATAGGTGACTGAAGGAGAATGCCCGTAAAGAAGTTGATGCACAGAAATTGCGGGAGGCATGTCCAGCATCGTCAATGTGCTTTTCTTATTGTTCTCCCATTTATAATGGATGGCAATTGGATTAGTTTTATTCATGGCATCCGGAAGAAGCTGAACTCCAAGCTGCAAAGTCTTTGAACTATTAGCCGGAAGATTTACCGGAATAGTCATTTCGCCTTCCAACTTCAGTTCTGGCGGAAGCACCACCTCTACAGTACCGGCTACAGCATGCGGATATGTATTTGAAACCGACACATTAAGCTGGTAACCATCCATATGTGCCTCCAGATTTATTCTGTCGCCAAAATATTCTTCGAGATAAACACGATCAAGCAGCAACAATTCAAGTGCATTTCGATAAAGTGCGGACCCCATCATTATTCCGTTATTCAACACAGCGACTTCTCGCCGACTCATTATGGCATCCCACATCAATTGTTTCGTTAACTGTTCTCCTTTGTTTACAAAAAGCACCATACATGGAATTGCATCCCCTTCCAATGTACCGGTTGTAGTAATAAACGGAACATCCTCCTTATCGATTTGCTCTTTGTTCCCTTCAGTCGCAAAATAGCCATCATATTTAAGGTTAACAACCGCAGTATCGAATACCTGTCTGAACACATACCCACTTTTCGCCTTGGCATAATTGATCCATGATTCATTTGTAAACATGCTTTGAACCTGCAGACCATCGTAATTTTTGCATCCATAAATCTGACCAAATCCAACATCAGCGATAACCGGAAGTTTTACTTTCGCTAACCAATCATCCAGTTCCTGTTTCGCCAGAAAATCCATATATCCACTAAAGGTAAACCATGAATTACCTTCATTCATCCCCTTTCCCATCACTTCCAACGGATGACCAGTGGTACAAGTAACACTTTTCAATAAGGTTTCCGCACCAAACCAACCTCTCTTTAAATCATATTTAGTCAATAAATCTGTGGCACTGACAATTAGTTGATAGACCCGATTGCGCAATTCCTTGTTATTCGAAGAAATTACATGAATCTTTTTTGAACCGTTTTCGAGATAAAAAGCATTAACCTCCGTAAAATCTTTTGCCCCAAATTGATGACTTTTCAGTTTAGCTTTCCATTCATCTTCCTTTGGAAGCTTCCCAACCAACCTTTTACCTAATTCCGTATCGGGGTCGATCAATACCAAAACATTGGCGTTCCCCATTGCATCAGTTAACTGCTGATTTGTGGGTTGATCCAGCAATACATATTTATCGCTCAACAACCCATTTAAAAATCCTTCCTGAACCGATAAACCAGAAATTTTAAGATCGTCGGCGATATCGACCTTACTTTGGGCTATGGTATAATCGATTTTAGGAGTCGCTATCTTAAAGAGGTTTCCATAACGAGTCCAAACCTTGTAGCTGTCGTGCCAATAATTGGTATATCCATTAAACTGGAAATCAGAACGCACCGAATTTTCACCAGGCCGGAATGAACCATTAAATTTATAATCGTCAAAATTTTGTGCAAAAGTTGTTTTGCCAATCAACACAAGAACACACACAATAAGAATGTAGTAGCATTTGGATAATGATCTCATGATTATTGATTTTTGTCTCACTTAGGATGAGGGTTATAAAATATTATTTGAATGATATCTCGCCAAAGAAAGCAGGCTGATGATAATCAGGATGCTCAGTATTAACAGGATTCCAGGTTAAATAATGTGGAGAGGAGGTATTATCCCCGCATTTATAAAAGTTCGCTTTTGCGTTAAGACCTTTAAAAACCAAATCTTTATCGAATGCAAAACACGCTTTGGGGATAATGATCATCAATTCCCATTGATGTCCGCCTTTCTTTTCATCAAATGGCTGGTTCCCTAATGTAGATCTGGTTTTAATCTTCTTAATTATTTCAGTATCCAACAATGCTCTTTTTCCAACTTTTCCGTACTCAACATGGGGTATGCCAATACAATTAAATTCAAAATTATAAAATGAGTCATCTTTTCGTGTTGAGATAAAGAATTCGACACAACTATCTTTGCAAACATCCCCATTAATCCTGGCCACTTGGGCCAAGACATTCTCTTCAGATACATAATACTTTAGCAAAATCTGATCCTGACAATAGGCAATTTTAAATTTAACATCAGGTTTGTAGGAGTAGGATGGCCAATTCAAAATATCAATCAGCTGAAAGTCGGCAATTCGTTCAAGAAGTTTGTTTGCCGTTTCAATATTAATTTCGCCATCATGGGCTATTTCTTTAATAATCAATTTCTTTGTGGCAATTTTATTTTTTTCATCCGTCAACAAATTGCCATTTAAAGTTAACCCGGACACCGAATCACAAAGTGCCAATCCGAATGTGACGGCCAAGGTTTT
>JANYLE010000265.1 GCA_025363795.1 Mariniphaga sp.
ATTAATGCGGTTTTTTTTGTTCCCTAAAGGGCAAAAAATATTACCCGAAACAAAAAAAAAATCAAATAGGGATTTACAGCGCGGTGAAAAGTATCAATTTAAAACAAATCTTTGGACGCAAATCCATTTCGTCCGGAGTGACAGTACTGCTCAAATCACAAATAAATCCTCAAATGAACTGCCAGAAAATAATATTCAACGACTTCAAATCCTTCATAACTTAAATGGCAATAACTATCAAAAAGTCAAATTGCTTAAAAATAAATCTATTTTTCAACCACTTCATATTCGATTATTTACCAGATAAGAACCTTTGGATGTCAAAAAATAACCTAAATTAGTTGGAGAATTGGTCAAACAAGTATAATTTAGTGCAACAATTACAAACAGACGTTCTTTCAAAAACAGATATTTCCGCGTTAATTCATATGATTGGTAAACTCAACATTTCCATTTAAACGAGAAAGCTTTTGTCCGCTAAAACAGGCCTTATCCCTTCGGGGAGTAGCAACAGCTACCAATGGAAGTTTGATCGGGCAGGCACTCAAATCCTGTATTTTTCGGGGTTTTACTCAAGGTGAATTAATGCGGTTTTTTTTGTTCCCTAAAGGGCAAAAAAATTGAGAGAGATTCTTGGAATCCCTCTCAAAAAGCTATCATTAAATATATTGTATTATTTTACCGGAATTGTAGCTGATTGATGCTTTCTGGTTTTTTTCTGTTTCGAAAAATAAAAATCGACTTTCCCCAGAAGCAGCCCACCAAATCCTACCTGGTTAACAACCACCTCTTTATTTGACTTATTCATAATCAAATCTGGGTTATCCAAAAAAGTGTGGGTATGACCGCCGATAATGAAATCGGTATGAAATGTTTGTGAGGCAATTACCTTATCGCTTACCGTCTTGTCCTTGTAAGAGTAGCCCAAATGCGACAAACAGATTATCAGATCAGTATGATGTTCCTCAGAAAGCATTTTTTCCATTTTCAAAGCAGTCTGAAGCGGATCGTTATAAAGTATTTTGCCATAATTTTTCTCATCAACCAATCCATGAAGTTCTATGCCAAGACCATAAACCCCTACCTTCACGCCGCCACATCTAAAGATTTTGAAAGGTATCGTCCTTCCTGCCAGAATAGTATCTGAGAAATCGTAATTCGAATTAATAAATGGAAAACCAGCATACTTTAATTGACTTCGAATACCCTCGAGACCATTATCAAATTCATGATTGCCAAGCGTTGCAGCATCATAACCCATCATGGTCATCAATTCGAAATCGAACTTCCCGTTGAAGTAGTTAAAATATGGTGTTCCCTGGTAAATATCACCGGCATCAAAAAGGAGAACATGTTCGGACTCTGACCTTATCTTTTTAATCAGTGCAGCTCGTTTCGCCATTCCACCTTCACCTGCATTTCGCGGTGTATCTTGGCCAAATGGATCGATATGTGAATGGAAGTCATTCGTGTGAAGAACTGTCAGCTTAATCACATCCTCTGCTCCAAAAACCGACAATGGCGAACCAATGGCAATGGCACCTGCAGTACCAGCACCTAATAATTTTATAAAATCTCTCCTATTTTGCATCGTAAATCCTCCCGTCAGTTTTAGCTTCAATGGCAAGACCTTTGCGCCCCATTTCGCGTAAATGATTAATAAACATGTCTCTGAATTTCACACCTGTGGAAATTCGTTCTTTTACCTCTTTCAGAATTTCACTTCCGTCACCTCCGTTCGCAATATAATCGCTGGTAGCAAGCCAGTAACTTTTCGATTCATCAAGCGGTTTTCCCTGGATTTCAGGACTAATTGCCTTATTATCTTTTATTCCAAATCGCATCCCTGAAACCCCTTCACCACCACGTGATGCCATATGATCGATAAAACGATGCATTTCTACACCACTCATTTTTAAAAAAACAACTTCGTTTTCAAATGGCATCAATTCATACATTTTCTGAACTTTCACTTCACCTTTAGCAATAGGAACTCTCAAACCACCACGGTTGACCATCGCAACGTCGATATGCATATCGGGATATTGTTTCAAACAAATCGAATCCGATTCACTGAGCACGAGGTCGGCGCAAAAATTGGTTAATGAACTTTCAGGTCTCCCGCCAAAAAGCGGAACGTTTGAAATACAAAGAACCTCTTCCATTTCTTTCGTCAACTTAGACCTGTAAGGAAGAATAACCGCTTCCATTTTTGCATCCGGGACAATGTTTAATGCCGAATCGAGCCTGATGTTTGAAGATTCGACCTTCGACACCATCAAAGAATGACATCCGGAAACTAGTAGGACAAAAAACAAGAGCAGTGCCATTGATGGCACACGGCGAGTAAAATCTCTTTTAACGTAATTGAATATCTGCATATTAAAATTAAACCGTTGTGAAAATAATGATAAAAATTTGACTGGAAATTCGGTCAGGAATGCACCTATATAACCGATGTAAAGAAGCAAATGTTTCGTCGATTTTCAAAAATAAACACTTTACTTGTGTTGTTTTTTAGTAAAGTATTATAAATTCGTAAAATCAAAAATTAAATAAAAGTTTATTATTTTGAAACGCAGAAAACCAACCTGTTTATCCACAATTACGATATCGATTTATCTGCTTTTCCTGTTCTTTACTTCCGGTGAATTGATGGCTCAGGAAATTGATTCCACCATATTTACAGCAAAAAATGGCGATAGTATTTATAAAATTCTTCACCAAAACGGATTAACTGAAGCCAGATTCTTTACCGAATTTGTGGAAATAAACAAAGATAATCTCGGCAAGAATAATACCCTTATCAGTGGTAAAAAGTACCTCCTTCCGGAACAACAGTTACATCAGCCAGATACCATCAGAAAAATCGAGCCAATTATTTCGTCCGAAAAAATAGTTATTGAACCCTTGTTTGGAAAAAATCTGGAGCGGGTGGATATAATTGATCAACGGTTAAAAGGGGCAATTTTCTACCTGGTCAGCGGTCATGGAGGCCCCGATCCGGGAGCAATGGGAAAAATCGGGAAGAATATCCTTTGTGAAGATGAATATGCTTATGATGTTGTACTCAGGTTTGGGAGGGAACTACTCAAGCATGGAGCAAAGGTTTATTTTATTGTGCGCGATCCACACGATGGAATCAGGAATGAGCTCTACCTGAAAAACAATAAAGATGAAGTGTGTTATCCAGATAATGCTATTCCGTTGAACCAGGTTGAACGATTAAAACAACGTGTTGACGCCATAAATATCCTTTACCAAAATGATCCAGCGGGAGCTTACAAAAGGAGCATCGAAATTCATGTTGATTCACGAAGTACAGATAAGAATATCGACATTTTCTTTTATTTCAATAAAGGAAGCGTGAATGGCGAACGGCTTTGTTCTACAATGCGAAACTCAATTGAGCGAAAATATCAGCTGAAACAACCCGGCAGGGGCTATAGCGGCGATGTGTCGACCCGTCATCTTTATATGCTCGACAAGACCATTCCAACAGCCATATTTATTGAACTCGGGAATATCCAGCACCCACGTGATC
>JANYLE010000280.1 GCA_025363795.1 Mariniphaga sp.
ACACTACTGAAGGGAAAATAGTAGGTCCTGACAACCTGCCAAAAGCTACTTTATTAGGCGCAGGAAACTACATGCTTACAGTCACTGATGCACATGGTTGTCAGTCGACAAAAGCATTCGAATTCCCGATTGACTTCTACCATATCATTGTTAATCCTGATTATGCAAAAATATTATGGTCACAAGATACAACTCTCAATGTCCTGGCGAATGACCAGTCAACAGTCAATCTCCTTCCGGGAACAGTTCGGATCATAAAACCAGCAAGACTGGGTGCGACTAAAGTAAACGACAATGGTTCAATTACCTATACGCCATCCGAAAGGCTTCAAGGACGTGATCAGTTTGATTATGAAGTGTGTAATGCCGGAAACTTATGCGCTTCTGCAACAGTAATTATCGATATTTTCGACATCAAGATTGTAATCCCAGGAGGATTCTCACCTAATGGTGACGGTGTAAATGACAAACTTGTTTTCGGAGGACTTGTGAAATACCCGCAATCGAAGCTATATATTTATACCCGTTCCGGTCAGCTCGTTTATGAAAGTGTTGACTATCAAAATGACTGGGATGGATCGACAATTACAAAGGCAGTATCCGGACGACAACTTGTTCCCACCGGGGTCTACTACTTTATACTTCAACCAGGTGGAACAGACCGATTGGTGAAAGGTTTTGTTTATATAGGCTATTAGTAACAATAAAAACAGGCAATATGCCTAATCGGCTATTTTCTAAATAAATAGATGCAGGTTCTTTTCACGTTTTCCGCATTTCCATATATTTTATCTCTTTTGAAGAAAATCCGAAACTTCATTTTGGAATAATAAGACTGTTAAAAATTGTTTTGAATTGCTCATGAAAAATATCGATGGTTTTGAGTAAATAAAAGATTTCAACTTAGTTTAAAGAACGTATTTAGCTATAAATCTATTCATTAGCCGACATTAAAAATATTTCAAAAAAAATAGAAAAAGTGTTGTTTTCAGAAAATAACAATAGTATATTTGACTCTTATAACCACCATTAACAAACATTAACTAAAAACAATTTGGATTATGAAAAAATGCAAATTACTGCCTGCTTAATTTCATTGCGTCACATCCATTTTTTATAAGCATCTAGTTCCATTTTTCTAGCATACTAATTTATTAAACCTGTAAATCTGATTTTCATTTTCACTGGATGATTTGTGCTATGTTCTATTTTAAGTAATAAAACCCCAACTACTTATATTTTAGAGTTAGTAATTTTTAGTATTAATCAGTATTAATTTAAACCAAAAGTTTATGAATTGTAATTTAGTTAAGAGCTGGCCCTCTCCCAGGAGAAGGTCTTTTATGCCATGCAAGATCATAATTGTATTTGTACTGGCATTATCTGTTTCGATTCAGACGGGATTTGCCTCGACCTTTTCGGCTGAACAGATTCAGAAACGAAAAATTTCGGGTACGGTGGTTGATACCCAGGGAAGCCCTATTCCGGGAGCCTCCGTTACTGTTAAAGGAACTACTGTTGGGATCGTAACCGATACTGACGGGAAGTATTCATTAGAGATTCCTGCCAATGCAAAGGATCTGGTTGTGACTTTTGTGGGTTATGAACCTCAGGCCATTAAGATAGGAACGGCCTCAAATTATGATGTAAAGTTAAGCGAAACAACAATTGGCATTGAAGAGGTTGTAGCTGTCGGGTATGGTGTTCAGCGAAAAGTAACTACTACCGGGGCAGTAACCTCAACAAAAGGTGCCGATTTGCAGAAATCACCCTCTACCAACATGTCCAACAATCTTATTGGACGTTTGCCTGGTTTGACGGCAGTGTCAAGAAGTGGTGAGCCGGGAGCGGATGGTGCAATCCTGCGTATCCGTGGTACAAATACATTAGGTACCGGAAATGAAAACAATGTACTTGTAGTCGTTGATGGTGTAGCCGGTCGTGGACTGGAACGACTCAGCTCAACCGATATTGAAAGTGTTACGATTTTAAAAGATGCCTCTGCTGCTATTTATGGTTCGCAGGCTGCCAATGGTGTAATTCTTATTACAACCAAACGTGGTGCTATTGGAAAACCTAAAGTTACTATTGGCATGAATACCGGTATTTCTCAACCAACGCGAGTACCGGATATGGCGAATGCGGCCCAATATGCTTCCATGCTCAATGAAGTCGCCTATTATAAGAGCTATAATTCTACAACACATACTTATAGTGCAGGAAGAAATACAGTATATTCAGTTGATGATATAAAGAAATACGGTGATGGATCAGATCCCTGGGGTCATCCGAATACCGATTGGTTTGGAGCCGTTTTCAATAAGTGGACTAACCAAAATAACCAAACTGCATCCATTTCAGGGGGGACCGAAAATATGAAGTATTTTCTTTCGCTAGGTGCCCAATACCAGAATGGAATTTATAAAAACAGCGCAACCAATTACAAACAATACAACTTCCGAACAAACATTGATGGGAAAGTAAATAAATACATCAGTCTTGCGTTTGATGTTGCCGGAAGAGAAGAAATCCGGGATTATCCTACGCGTTCTGCCAGTTCTATTTTCCGAATGTTGATGCGTGGAAAACCAAATATGCCGGCTTACTGGCCTGATGGTACTCCGGGACCCGACATTGAATATGGTGACAACCCTGCAGTTACTTCTACAGCTGCCACGGGATACGATTTAGGAAAAACATATGTTGTTGAAAGTAACCTACGTACCGTTATTACCATACCTTGGGTTGCAGGTTTATCCGTGACCGCCAATGCTTCGTTTGATAAGACATTCTTATTCCATAAAAAATTCGAGACACCTTGGTATCTTTATACATGGGATGGAAATGCAGAGCATAAAACCACAAAAGGCAAAAGAGGATTGGATGCTCCACAGTTGTCGGAAGATATGGCAGATGGACAAAGCCTTAATATAAATGCTTATGCTACCTATGAAAAGACGATAGCAGAAAAGCACAATATTAAATTAATGGCTGGAGCCGAAAAAAGAAGTGGTAAAAATGACATTTTCAGCGCTTTTCGCAAAAACTACATTTCGGGTGCTGTTGACCAGTTATTTGCCGGAGCCTCTGACCAATACATGGCCAATGACGGATCTGCAACTCAAAATGCTTATATGAGTTACTTTGGCCGTGCAAATTATGACCTGGACAAAAAATACCTGCTCGAATTCGTTGGCCGGTATGACGGTTCTTATATGTTCCCATCTTCTAAACGATTCGGTTTCTTCCCGGGTATTTCCGGCGGATGGAGGATCTCAGAAGAAACTTTCTGGAAAAACAATGTTCCGGTAGTTAATGACTTTAAGATTCGTGGATCATGGGGACAAACCGGTAATGACCGGATCAAGGAATATCAATACCTTACTACCTATGGTTATTTTTCAATCAACAACACTCCCAGAAGTTATGTATTTAATGGCGTCGACAATAAACTCTTGATTGAAACAAAAATTCCTAATCCATATGTAACATGGGAAGTCGCCAACCAGGCAAATATTGGGTTTGATGCACTATTTTTTAACAGCAAAATATCCATTTCCGCCGATTATTTCAATAATATCCGTTCTCAGATTCTTATTCAAAGAAATGCATCTGTCCCATCTTCCACTGGTCTTACTTTACCTCCCGAGAACATTGGAAAAGTTCAGAACCGTGGATTTGAAGCAAACATAGGTTACCATGGAGCCAGTGGTGATTTCCAATATGATGTTTCCGTAAACGGCAGTTATTCAAAGAACAAAATCGTTTTTTGGGATGAAACACCAGGTATTCCCGATTATCAGCGATCTACTGGCAGACCAACTAATTCTGCTTTGTATTACCAGGCGATTGGCATATTTAAAAATGAAGCATCAATTGCTGCCTATCCCCATTGGGATGGAACCAAACCAGGTGATATCATTTTCAAGGATGTTAACAAAGATGGAGTAATCGATGGCTTAGACCGCGTAATGAATGATAAGAACAATATCCCAAGATTTATTGGTGCTCTTAATCTTAGCCTGAGATACAAGCAATTTGATCTCACATTACTGTTACAAGGCACAAGTGGTGCTGTCCAGTATGTTAATCCTGAATCGGGTGATATTGGCAACTATTACAAACTATATGCTGATAATCGCTGGACCCCGGAAAACACCAACACCAACTTTCCAAGGGCTTGGAACCGCGACGAAGAATACTGGAGAAGCCAGCAAAATACTTTTTGGCTTCAGAACATGAATTACCTCCGGATGAAAAACGTCGAAATTGGTTTTAGTTTACCTTCGAAATTGGATAAAGCACTGGGTATTGAAGGGCTTCGTTTTTATGTTAATGGTCAAAACGTACTAACTTTCTCCAAAGAGAAATTGATTGACCCTGAACTTGAACAAGGTACGTCGTATCCACTTTCCCGAATTGTTACCGGTGGTTTAACATTAACATTCTAAAAAGATTCGCAATGAAAAAGACATTTAAGATATTGATCTATACATCACTATTTGCACTCCTTTTCTCGTGCAATAAGGATTTTCTGGACAAGCAACCTTTGAGCGACTATTCCGAAAATGCCGTTTGGAATGATCCGGCTCTTGTTGAAACATTTGTGAACACCATGTATCGCAATGCATTGGGTTTCCCGTTTGCAATTGAACGTCTATCTGACTACTCTGATGAATCATTTTTCACGCCTGACTGGGATGTTTTGAACTTTAATAAAAGTTTGATGACCTCCGATGGACTTTATGGATGGACTGTGGACTGGGGCAATGGAGATCCAACTCCTCATACGATGCACTACCGTTGGTCAGCACTCTATGCCAATGTTCGGCGCACAAACATTTTCTTTTCCAAAATAAATTCGGTTCCAGGTGATCCCCTTGTAATTAAAGGATTAAAAGGTGAAGCCTATTTTATGCGTGCATGGACCTATTTTTATTTGACAAACCTGTATGGTGGTGTTCCGATTATTACCAAAGCTTACGGATTAACGGATGAATTTAATGTCGCCCGGAATACGTATGATGAATGTATCAAGTATGTTGTTGGTCAGATCGATTCTGCAGCAATGAATTTACCGGATACCTATCCTGTGGATGGTCGCGTTTCTAAAGGAGCAGCATTGGCATTTAAAGCTAGAATATTGCTCTACGCTGCAAGTGATTTACACAATTCGGCTAAAAACAGTACGGTTATTGCCGGATTCTCTAAACCTGAGTTATTAGGTTATGTTGGTGGAGACGCAACAGCCCGTTGGACTGCTGCTAAAAATGCTGCAAAAGCAGTAATTGACCTGGGTAAATACAGTTTATACAAACCAACCCCGGCAGCAACTGATTCTGTCGCTCAAAATTTCGTTGAACTATTTACTTCCAAAGGATCGAGCGAAGATATCCTACTGCAGTTCTTTACAGCAAAAACAGATGAAAGCTGGTCGGGTTACAATCCTGCATTGTATTGCGGACCAAATGGCTATCATAACTGGGGGAACAACACGCCGCTTGGTGATCTCGTTGATGACTATGAAATGAAGGATGGCAGCACATTTAGCTGGAGTAATCCGACGCAAAAAGCGAATCCTTATGCAAATCGCGATGCCCGTTTATATGCTACAATTCTTTACGAAGGTGTACAATGGAGAAAGCGGCCAAGTGATGTATTGACAATGGATTCATACAGCAAGATCCAGGTTGGACATGTTTATGATCAGGCTGGTAATATGATTAAAGCAGGATTAGATACACGTGAAGGACCAATCGAAAACTGGAATGGCGGTAAAACCGGCTATTATTTGCGTAAATGGGTAGATACTTCGGTCGATCCTCAGTATGTAAAACAGGATGTTCCGTTTAAACATATGAGATATGGTGAAGTTCTTCTTAACTATGCCGAAGCATGTATTGAACTGGGTCAGGATGCCGAAGCACGCACTTATATCAACATGATACGTACCCGTGCAGGCCAACCTCCATTAGCATCTTCATTAACTGGTGATGCTTTACGTCAGGCATATCGTCACGAACGTCGCATTGAATTTGCGTTTGAAGATCAACGTTTCTGGGACGTCCGCCGCTGGTTAGTTGGGCCTTTAGCTAATCATCAAACTATCGGAGTCGAAGTGAAATATGTGACATCAAATACAAGTGTTGCATCCTACCGTCAGCCCGATGGAACTACCTGGGGAACTCCTATATTCAACAAGATGAATACTCCAGGAGATGAAAGGGCATGGAACAACAAATGTTATTTCTTCCCGATTATGCGTGATGAGATGAATAAAAATACCATGTTGGTTCAGAACCCGGGTTATTAATTATTTCTTACGCAAATGATTTTTCAACGGCTGTTCCCTCGGGAGCAGCCGTTTTTTGTTAAAATATTGGTCTACTGGTCAAAAAAAACCGGTTGTTACACCGGTTCTATTCCTTTTTCACAAAGCAGTTCTAAGCTTAATTCACGTAGCTTATATTTTTGGATCTTGCCGCTTGCCGTCATTGGAAAGTCATCCACAAAGAAGACATATTTCGGAATTTTGTACCTGGATATCTTTCCTCGACAGAAATCCTTCACATCTTCCTCGCAAAGCTCTGTTCCGGGACGTTTTTTAATAAAAGCTCCCACCTCTTCACCATATTTAGGGCTTGGAACCCCTGCCACTTCGATTGCTTGAATTTGCGGCATTGTATAAAGGAAGTTCTCAATCTCGCGTGGATAAATATTCTCACCGCCCCGGATGATCATATCTTTGATGCGTCCTGTGACCCTGAAATAACCATCTTCGTCCATCACCCCAAGATCTCCTGAATGGAGCCATCCGTCGGTGTCAATCGCCTTGGCAGTAGCCTCAGGATTCTTATAGTATCCTTTCATTACATTATAACCACGGCAACACAATTCGCCCTGTTCACCTGGTTTAAGTTCTTCACCTGTTTCAGGATTTGCCACCTTTACTTCTACGGCGGGATAAGCTTTTCCAACCGTAGTAGAGCGAACACACGGTGTGTCATGGGTTCTTGTGGCGGTCATTCCAGGAGAAGACTCTGTTAGTCCATAAACGATGATGAGTTCAGTCATATTCATTTTGCTCATCACTTCATTCATGGTTTCGATTGGACAAGGGGCGCCTGCCATAATTCCGGTCCTAAGTGAGGAAAGATCAAACATGTTGAACATCGGGTGATTCAGTTCGGCTATAAACATCGTTGGAACGCCGTAAAGAGCCGTGCATTTCTCCTTTTGCACCGAGGCAAGCACAACCAACGGATCAAAGTTTTCAACCATAACCATCGTTGCTCCATGAGTAATAATGGCGCAAAGGGCTAACACACAACCAAAACAGTGGAAGAGTGGGACACAAACACACAACCGGTCATCGGCCGTATAGTTCATACATTCACCTGTGGCTAAACCGTTGTTCAAAATATTGTGATGTGTGAGCATTACCCCTTTCGGAAAACCTGTTGTCCCGGAGGTATATTGCATATTGACGACATCCTGGCAAGTGACAGTCGCCCGGGCTGCATCAAGTAATTGGTCATCGAGCTGGCTTCCAAGCAAAATCAGTTCAGCCGTATTGAACATCCCCCGGTGCTTCTCTTGTCCGATAAATATCACATTCTTCAGAAATGGGAATTTTTCGCTGTTCAGGTAACCACGTTGACTATCTTTTAATTCCGGGACAAGTTCATACACCATTTGGACATAGTCGCTGTCGCGCCATCCGTTAACGATGCAGAGGGCCTTCAGATCTGAGTTTTTAACGAGGTAATCCAGTTCATGGGTTTTATAATTAGTATTGACGGTCACGAGTACGACACCAATTTTAGCGGAGGCAAACATGAAGGTCAGCCAGTCGGGTACATTATTGGCGAAGATCCCCAATTTATCGCCGTGCCTCATCCCGATATGTAACAGCGCTTTCGCGAGATTGTCAACTCGGCTGTTAAACTCTTTGTAAGAGAATCTAAGATTCCTGTCGGGATAAACAATGAAATCCTTTTCCGGTGTTTCGGCAGCCCACTGTTCAAGGAACTGACCAAATGTTTTGTCAATTAATTCCATTCGATAAAATATTAAGAAACAGAATCAAAACGGGGCATAAACAACTGCGAGAATTTTTGCTGGGGATTCATCCGCAGCATGCACGTGATGGTCAACTACGGAGTCGTAATAGATGCTGTCACCCTCCGATAGCAGGTAAATTGATTTGCCATATTTGATTTCGATAGCACCACTTAAAACGAAAATGAATTCTTCACCTTCGTGTGATGACTGCACAAAATCAGATTCGGTGGAGGGGTTAATCTCCACAATAAAAGGTTCCATATGGCGACCCGACTTATCGCTGGCCAAAGGAAAAAAATCGAGGTTCAGACGGGCAGTGCTGTTTTTGTTGGAGAAGCTGGTTCCTCTTCTCATGTCCCCGTTACGGGTAACTACAGGACCCAGCTGATCCATATCGTCGAGAAAAGTACCCAATCTCACTCCTAAAGAGCGGGCAACTTTAATTAAATGACCCAGTGATGGAATTGTTTCATTCTCTTCAATTCTGGTCATCATTTCGGTTGTGAAACCACAACGTTCAGCCAAATCATCGACTGTTATACTCTTTTGCTGACGAATGGCGGTGATTTTCTCACCAACATTTTTAATTGCACTCATATTGATTAATTATGATTCCGGTTTGCAACAAAAATAGTTGTTTTGCTTAATATCTGAAATGATTATTGAATAAAAAATGAAAAGCCACAACATTGTCGTGGCTTTTCATTTTTGTATATGGGATCACAGGTTTTTCGTCTTAAACATTCAGACTGAAAGATCTGCGTGAAACTCGGGGTTGTTTTAATGAGATCAATATTGCCTGCAAATAAGGAAATAATTATTTCGCCTCAGTAATTTCGATCACAGCACTTGTCAGCTCATTGTTGTTTGGTAATGACACCCCTATTTTCATCAGGTAATCACCTGAGAAAGTTTTCCCTTCTGAAGGAAAGAAACTTCTGATGCTTGGCATCTTATTGATTTCATTCAATTTGTAGGTCTTGTTCGGATCAAGTCCATTCAATCGTACCGGACTAAATCTCGTGGAGAAACGAGGGTGGAGCGCATAAGAGAAAAGCAGCGACCTCGATTTATCCTGACTTATATACATCAAAACTGACCGCTCCTCCTCGTAAGGAGAGATAAGCCGGTACAGATCTCCGCCCCAGATCAATTCTTTTAGCCGGTTGTAGTTCTGAACTGCAGTTTTACTGAAGGTTAATTCTTCGGTAGTCATCTCATTAACGCGGATATCGTAACCTAATTTTCCGGACATTGCAACATCGGTCTTGTACTTCAGGGATTGTTTCCCCATCGTCGTAATATGATTACAGGAGGTCATGCTTGGGAAGAAATAGGAATAACCCCACTGAATGAAGACCCGCTCGGCGGCATCGGTGTTGTCGCTTGGCCAGAATTCGGTGAAATATTTGAGCGCGCCATAATCTGTCCGGCCACCGCCACCAGAACAAAGCATAATGGGAAGGTGAGGATATTTCGCCCGCAATCGATCCATTACCCTGTATAAGCTACGCACATATTCGATCTGCACATGCGACTGATTATCCTTTAAATAAGGAGAATAGATATTGGTCATCATGCGGTTGCAATCCCATTTAATAAAGCCGATATTCGGATTTTTTGTCAGCATTTCATCAACGATGTTGTAGACAAAGTCCTGCACCTTGGGATTAGTCAGATCGAGCACCAATTGATTCCGGTAATAGTTCTCGTCGCGGTTGGGTAATTTCAGTATCCAGTCAGGATGCTTTTCGTATAACTCACTCTTTGGATTTACCATCTCGGGTTCAATCCAGATACCGAATTTTATTCCTTTGGCTTCGGCCTGTTCTACTAGATAACCTAAACCGTGAGGCAATTTAGTCTTGGTTTCCTGCCAGTCACCCAGACCGGCACCATCGTTCTTCCGGGGATATTTGTTTCCAAACCAACCATCATCCAATAGGAACAAGTCTACCCCAAGTTCTTTGGCACTTCCGAATAAATCAGTCAACTTCTTTTCGTCGAAATCGAAGTAAGTAGCTTCCCAGTTGTTGAGCAATGTAAGGCGGCTCTTGTGCCCGTCGAGTACACCGTAATTGCGCGCCCATTGATGGAAGTTACGGCTGGCCTGACCTTTCCCTTGCGTACTGAATGTGAAGATAAACTCAGGCGTAACGAAGTTCTCATTGGTTTTCAGATGATATTCGGATGCAAATGGATTGATTCCGGGAACCATCCTTAACGAATTTGAATTATCGATCTCAAAAAGCAATCTGAAACTGCCGGTCCAGCCAAGCGTTCCGGCGATTACTTCACCTGAGTTTTCGTCAGCAGGTTTGTTTTTTGCCAGAAAGAATACAGGAGTCTGGAAAATATTGGCCCGGGTTCCTAGTTTACTGTCAATTACTTTGATTCCGCTCGTAAGCAGACTCTCTTCCATGCGCATCTCTTTTGCCCAATCGCCATGAAACTGTGTGAGCCAATATTGATCGGCATCAAGATGAATCATGGCCGAAGCAAAATTCGTCATGGTTACAGGATTTTTTTCCTGATGAACGATTTCACTCCAGGTTTTTATGATGTCTTCATCAAAATAGGCAACAAAAACCAGTTTCACTGTTACCGGATATTGAGGATCTTTCAGTGTGATGGTAGTTGTGGTCAGATTTCCGTCTTTAACCGAGGTTTGATCTGCAAATAAAAGTTCCAATGACGGATTCCCATCATTGTGAAGCATTTTTATAGCCGGTTCAAACAGGTTATCAGTCCCTGAAGGGATATAAGCTTCGTGAATATTCCGCTGTAACCGATATTCTGCTGCATTATTCAGCTTCTCTCCAAGGTAAACCTGGCTCACTTTCTTGCTTTTCCCGACCGAATACACGAGAGCTGAATGCTTCGTTTCGATAACTATCTGCTTAACGCTTTCATCCTGAAGTTGTGGCTGCGCAAACACCTGAACCGCAATAAATAGCATTAAGATCAAAAAGAATTGTTTCTTCATAACGGAGAATAGTTTATGGTATATAATTAGCAACGCTAAAGATATATAATTAATTCTTCAACGAACCATTTGATTCAAAGACTTCCCCTTAATTCCCCTTTGCATTTGGCGCAATTGGCAAGGTAAAATAGAACCGGGACCCTTTGTTTGTTTCAGAATCGACACCAATATGGCCGCCCATCAATTCAACCAATTCCTTTGCTATTTTTAATCCTAAGCCAGTCCCTCCAATTGCCGCTACCATTGCTTCTTTTCCGCGGTAGAACATCTCAAAAATCCGTTCCCTTTCATGTTCAGGAATCCCAATTCCTGTATCTTTTACATAGAACTCAATTCCGCCGTTTTTCATTGCAAATCCCAGTTCGACACTTCCGGTTAATGTATATTTCAATGCGTTCGATACAAAATTAGTCAGCACCTGTCTTATTTTCTCTTTATCCGAATGAATCGCGAGATTCTCACATTGAAGTGGAATAACGACAACTAAATCAAGGCTCTTTTTAAAATCAGGAAGATCAAACATCTGGCAAACATCTGAAACAAGCTCTGCTGGTTTAAATTCGAGCATTTTAACCGGCAACCTTTCGCTTTGAAGCCGCGACATCTGTATAACATCATCAATCAGCATCAATAATTGTTTTGAGCTTTTTTGTACAATCTCAGCATAGAGATTCCGATCCTCATCTTCACCATCAACCATTAAATCTGAAAAGCCGATTATCGCATTCATCGGAGTTCTGATTTC
>JANYLE010000406.1 GCA_025363795.1 Mariniphaga sp.
AGAAATCCCGCGAATTTGATCTCGCGGGATTTCATTATTGTGTTGCTGAGACCGGGTTTCCCGGTGTGTAATACCTTAATTATTTCTTTGCGTTCGCCTTTTGTTCTTCTACCTGTGCATCAATGACAGCAATCGTCACCATATTCAGAATATCGCGAACAGAACTTTCAACGTTCAGAATGTGAATTGGTTTATTTAATCCCATTTGAATTGGCCCGATCGTGTCGCTCATACCGTTTTCAAGCATAAGCTTGTACGCAATAGTTGCAGAACTAAGGTTGGGGAAAATGAGGGTATTTACATTTTTACCATCGATTTTCGAGAATGGGAATTTCTCGTGACGCAAATCTTTATTTAAGGCAAAATTCAACTGTAACTCTCCGTCAACCATCATTTCGGGATTATTCTCGTGCAAATAAGCTACTGCTTCATGAACCATTCCTGGACTTCCGGCAGCTCTTGCGCCAAAGTTTGAATAAGAGAGCATCGCCATTACCGGTTCAGTATTAAATAATTTCACTGCATCCTGTGTCAGCTTGGCAACATCAATCAATGTTTCTTTGGTTGGGTGGCTGTTTACCATGGTATCGGCAAAGAAAAGAGTTCCCTGTTTGGTGGTAACAATGTTCATTCCGGCAATATGTTTCAAGCCTTCGCGCATACCTACAATTTCGATAGCAGGGATAATCGCATCCGCATATTTTGTATATACACCTGTAATAAAAGCATCGGCGTCGCCGGCTTCAACCATCATCATTCCAAAATAGTTACGGTCGAACATTTTCTCGAAAGCTTCCTCATAAGTCATCCCCTCGCGCTGGCGTTTGGTGGTTAACATTTTGGCATACTTATCCCGTTTCGAAAATTCACGGTCGTGACGAAGATTGACAATTTCAACTCCTTCCAATTCAATGTTGTTATTCTTGATCAACTTGCCAATGATCTCTTCGTTGCCGAGCAAAATCGGGATACATATTCCTTCAGCCCTGGCAACTGAAGCAGCTTTAAGCATGTTGATATGGTTCGCTTCTGCAAAAACCACCCGTTTTGGATTTTCTTTTGCTTTTTCAGTCAAACCACGAATCAGTTTATTGTCGAGACCCATACGCAAGCGTAATTCTTCTTCATACTTGTCCCAATCGGTAATTGGTTTGCGGGCAATTCCGCTTTCCATAGCAGCTTTTGCAACTGCAGGAGCCACTGTAACCAACAGACGTGGATCAAGTGGTTTCGGAATGATATACTGGCGTCCAAAACTTAAATGATTTGAATTATAAGCAGCAGTCACTACTTCTGGAACTGGTTTCTTAGCAAGTTCGGCGATTGCAAGAACTGCAGCAACCTTCATTGCTTCGTTAATACCAGTTGAACGCACATCCAATGCACCCCGGAAAATATAAGGGAAACCTAATACATTGTTGACCTGGTTAGGATAATCGCTACGACCGGTAGCAAAAATAATATCAGGACGCGAAGCCATAGCGTCGGCGTATGAAATTTCAGGATTTGGATTAGCGCAGGCAAATACGAGTGGATCAGACGCCATGCTGCGAACCATATCCTGAGTAAGACAACCTTCAACCGAAAGACCCAAGAAAACATCAGAACCTACAACAGCTTCTTCAAGCGTATTACAAGGACGTGATGTTGCAAATGGTTTTTTGCGGCTGTTCAGGTCGGTACGACGTGTTGAAATAACACCCTTACTGTCGACCATTACGATATTCTCCAATTTGGCACCAAGTGCCATATAAAGTGTAGTACAAGACGATGCAGCAGCACCGGCACCATTAACGACGATTTTAACGTCTTCAATTTTTTTGCCAACCATTTCCAGTGCATTGATCAATGCAGCTGATGAAATAATTGCAGTTCCGTGTTGGTCATCATGCATGAGCGGGATGTCCAAAGCTTCCTTCAGTTTTTCTTCGATTTCGAAACATTCAGGAGCCTTGATGTCTTCAAGATTAATACCGCCAAAAGTAGGTGAGATGGCTTTCACAACTTCAATAAATTTCGCCGGATCTTTTTCATCGACTTCAATATCGAATACATCAATATCCGCAAAAATTTTAAATAAAAGACCTTTACCTTCCATTACTGGTTTTCCGGCAAGGGCTCCAATATCACCCAACCCAAGAACAGCTGTTCCATTCGAGATTACAGCAACCAGGTTTCCTTTGGCTGTGTAGTCATAGGCACACTGAAGATCTTTTTGAATCTCCAGGCAAGGAATAGCCACACCAGGCGAATACGCGAGCGCTAAATCACGCGCTGTACTGTATGGTTTTGTTGGCACCACCTGAATCTTCCCGGGTCTGCCGTTTTTGTGGTAGTTTAAAGCATCTGTACGTAGAGCATCGACACGTTTCGAATTTTCCATGAATAAATATTTTTGTTGTTTGAGCCAACTAATATTTCCAAGAGATAGCCCTCTATTTAAAAAAAATTGGCAAACAAAAGTAGATTTATTTCCTTCCAATAGCCAGCCACATGAATAATTTCACAAATTGATAATATTGGAAAAACAGAAAAAATGGAGCAAATCTAAATCATTAATATTCAACAAACAGTAAATGAGCCGTGGAAAATGCAATGACGAACGAGGAAGAATGTTGGTATTAAACTGGCTGGTTCATCCTTTTTTGCAGCTAAAATTGTCAAAATATCCTTTTACCTATTGCCTAATTGACAAATTCGCATATTAAACAATTTGCGAATTTGTTTCCCAGCTTCCGATAATTCGGCTACCTGTCTCTTCATTATTGACAATCCGTAAATGGGTATCGATCTCTTGCTGCATCTCCTCAACATGGGAAATCACACCGACGATTCGGTTCTCCTTGCGGAGTGATTTAAGGGTTTCGAATACCACATCCAGCGATTCCTTATCAAGCGACCCAAAACCTTCATCCAAAAAGAAAAAATTCTGTGAAGCATCCGAAAAATGCTGAATACTGTCGGCTAATGCCAATGCCAGGGATAAGGCTGCCTGAAATGTCTGACCACCCGAGAGGGTTTTTACACTTCGGACTTTTCCGCCATTCATAAAATCGCGGACCAGAAAGTTATTGTCATCAGTAATCTCAAGGCTCATCTTTTGCCTGACCAACTTGTAAAACCGCTCATTTGCCGCCAGACAAAGGTTCTGAAGGTGAACGGAAGAGACATAGTTCACAAATCCGCTGCCTTTAAACAATTGTTTGAGCGTTTTCAGATCTTCCGCGCGCAATTCAATATTTTCCAAAGCCTTGCGAATATCTCTCTGTTGATTCAGGTCATTGCTTAACTTGCGGATTTCTCCCTCCGTTTTACCTTGCTCGCGATTTCTCTCTGCCTGAGCTTCACTTAGTTTCAATACCTCTTCCCGAAGTTTTTGATGATCTTCAGCAATGTAAGCACGTTCACCAATTTCGGTTTTCAACAACGTTATTTGATTCACAGAAAGCTGCAATTGTCGCCTGAAATCCTGAATCTTTTGTCTTTCAGTTTCAACATCAATCGTCTGATTCAGTATCACCTTAACCTGGTCAACGGTGGAATAGTCTGATGCAGAAAGCAATTTGTTGATTTGCTCATGAATTGCAGCAAGCGTTTGTTGCTCCCGCTCCAAAGTCAATTGATTCGCCTGCAACTTACCCGATGACCCGGTTTGCTTTTGCTGAATAAGGGCGATCGCTTCACTCGTTTTCTGATAGGTGGCTTCAATTGCTTCATATTTCTTTAATAAGATGTCTGAAGCCTGGTTCACCTGGTCAACCGATTGCTGCAAATAGGTTTCTATCTCCAGCTTTTCAACCTGTCGTGTTAATGTGGTGATTTCTGACTGGTTGATTGTCTGCTTTTCCCTGATCTTTTCGAGTGCGGTTTTATAATTTTCCAACGCTTTTTGCTCCTTTTCGGATTCAATCTTAAACTTTTCGAGTTGGACTTCAGCGAGTTTAATTGATGCCAGTACCGATTCAGCCTCTTTCAACAATTGATTGACAATGGTCTCATCTTTGAAATCAGGCCAAATAAACAAAGCCTCATGTTCGGTCATCTTTGACTGATTCTCCAACAGTTTCAACTTCAGCCTTTGCGACGATTCTTCCTTGAGATGGGTCTGGGTTTCTATTTCACGCAAAGTAATCATTACTTTCTCCAGCGATTCAATCGCTTGCTCCTGTTTCAGTTTCAAGTCACGTTCCGCATGAAGGGCATTTCTCACATTGCCTCCCACCAAAACCTCCGGATGCGAAAGCGAACCACAAAGCGGACATGGTTTTCCCTCTTCCAACTGAGTCGCATACTCTTCCAGTTTTGCACGAATCAACTGATGTTCAATATTTTTATCGATATCGGTGATCTCGGCTCTGATTTTTTTCACTTTGAGAACCAGTAAATCCAACCAGGGTGCTATTTCAACTGGGTGCGCTGTTTCTTCAAATAAATTTTCAACGCTTTGCAGAAAACGATCCTTCTGAATCTTAATCTCGCTTTGGATGTGCAGAAGTTCTTCTGCTAAACCCTGTTCAACTGACTGCAGCGATTTTCTGATCGTAAACCACGTTTGAACTTTTGCCAGTTGTGTCAGATCTGGTAATCTGTCTTTCAGTGTTTTCAGGTTTCCGGTCCATTCGTCTTGTGAATGCTTAATCACCTGAATTTTCTCCTTAGAATCGGTACAGGTAAGCTCTCCCTTCTTAATCCGCTCCCCGTTTACCTTATTTTCGTCGCTCAGTTCAATAATCCGGCCAATCTTTTTTAATTCTGTGGCTTGCTGTCGGAGCAGATCACGTTGTTCAAAATCGGCTTTAACTTTCACAAAATTCTTTTCAAGAATCTCCAATTGGCTTACGCAATCCTTCAGCAGAATAGCTTCATTATCAATCGTTCGCTTCAATTGTATAATCCCTTTGTCAACCTCTTCCGATCTTTCAAAAAGATTTTTGAAATTATTGCGGCAATACTCGAATTCCTTCAACAACTGCTCCGATTTCTGAATTTCTGCCTCTTTTGATTGAAGCAATTCGAAACTGATTTGCTCCGCTTTTAGCTTTTCGACCAGCTCTTTGAGTAGTTTTAATGCAGCCTCATCGCGCTGTTTCGAGGTCAGCTGTTTTGTCAAAAAATCAATTTCTGCGCGGATTGCTTCCAGTCGAAGTTGTGCAATCTCCAATTGTTCCGGTTTGACTTCCCCCAATTGCAGCAACTGTCCCTGAAGCAATTGCAATTGTTGCGAATTCTTCGTCTCCAGGGCAACAGTTTTGTACCAAAGTTCAAATTTCCCAAGGTTAAACAACTCTTTCATCATTTGAGTGCGGTCCTTATTGCCCAATTGAAGAAATTCCTGAAACCTTCCTTGCGGAATGATGATGGTCCGTTTGAAATTCTCGTAACTTAATCCAATCACCAGCGGCAGTTGTTCAACTTCGATGGGTTCCCATATTCCATTCAGATTTTTATAAGCCGAGCGATCCAGAGTTTTCACTTCGTCAAACCGTTTCCTATTCCGCTTTCCTCTCACGACTGAGCGATAGACGGTGCGCTCCTTACCCGCACAGAAATCGAACTCGATAAACAACTCATCCGATTTCAGGTTCATCATATTATAGTTTCGATTATCGCGGGCATTCATGCGCTCCGTTTCGCAATACAGAGCATAGGTGATAGCATCAAGAATAGATGACTTCCCACTTCCTACCGATCCGAAAATACCAAAAAGATGCGCCTCCGTCAGTCGCTGAAAATCGATGGTTTGTTTTTCCTGGTAAGAAAAAAGACCTTGTATGGTTAGTTTAATTGGTATCAT
>JANYLE010000410.1 GCA_025363795.1 Mariniphaga sp.
GAAATTTTGTTTTTGATCACCATTTGTTTGAATTTAGTTAAATAATTGGTATAGCTTATTTTAAAAAAGAATCGTTCACAAATGAAAATTGGTTGTTGATTAGAAAAGCTGAAATTAATAATAATCTCAAAGCTTCAATACTGGATTAAGTAATCTTATGAAAATTTCTGGCTACATCCGGTAGTTTCTGTTGCGCAATTAAGACACTGCGCAAAAACATCACGATTAGCGCTATCTTTGTGCCATGAAGCAAAAAGAGGATATCACCGCAAAAGTTCTGGAAAACCTGAAATTCGGATCTTTAAATACAATTCAAAATGCCATGATCAGCAATGATTTGAAAGCAAACAATATTGTTCTGCTGGCGCCCACCGGATCAGGAAAAACTGTTGCGTTTCTGCTTCCTCTGCTTCATCAGTTAAATACAAAAACAACAGGAGTTCAGGCGCTCATCCTTGTACCATCACGCGAATTGGGTTTGCAGATCGAGCAGGTATTTCGCTCAATGGGCAGCGGTTTTAAAGTAAATTGCTGTTACGGTGGTCATCCGATGAAAACGGAAAAGAACAATTTCACAGAACCTCCGGTTGTGCTGATCGGCACACCAGGCCGGATTGCTGCCCATATCAAACGTGGAAGTTTTGATCCTGAGACGGTTCATTTGCTCGTTCTTGATGAATTTGATAAATCACTTGACCTTGGTTTTAGTGATGATATGAGTAATATTATCAGTCAATTACCTAATATCAAAAAGCGAATTCTTACCTCTGCTACGCCTGCAGTTGAAATCCCTACATTTTCCGGGGTTACTAATCCGGTAACGCTTAATTTTCTTTCAGAAGAGGAACGCCCCAATATTGTCATAAAAGCGGTAAGGGCAAAGGAGACGGACAAACTGGAGATCCTTATCAGGTTGGTCTGTCATCTTGGCAATGAATCGACGCTCGTGTTTTGTAATCACCGTGAAGCTGTTGACCGTATCAGTGAGTTGCTTTCCGAAGAAGGAGTAGTGCATGACACCTTTCATGGTGGCCTCGAACAGGACGAACGTGAGCGGGCATTGCTCAAATTCAGAAACGGAAGTCACAATATACTAATCACTACTGACCTTGCCTCAAGAGGATTGGACATTCCTGAAATCAGGAATATTATTCATTACCAGGGAGCCAGTACTGAAGAGGTTTTTATCCATCGCAACGGGCGGACAGCCCGGATGAAAGCAGAAGGAACCTCATGGCTCGTTTTGTCTGAAAAAGAATCAATTCCCAACTTTCTGACGATTTCACCGGAATTTGTGAATTTACCTGATCTGATCCGACTCCCGGATTCACCGCAATGGATCACCTTATACATTGGGGCAGGTAAAAAAGATAAGATAAGTAAAACAGACATCGTAGGTTTCCTGATTCAAAAAGGGAACCTGCAGAAAGAAGACGTTGGCTTAATCACCGTACTCGACGGCGCTTCTTTTGTTGCCATTAACCGGTCAAAAATTCGCAAGGTTGTATCCGATATCAAAGAAGAGAAAATTAAAAACAAAAAGGTAAGGATTGCTATCTCGGAATGAAACGAACAAGAAGATTGGTGCCGAGTATATTGAGAAGAACATCGAATACCAGGATAAATAGCATTAACCTTTTCCCAAATCAGCCTATTGTATTGTCGATTCAGCTGTGATTAATTACGGCTCTGCATCATTAATTATTTATCGCCATCATGACACTATATTTTTGAACTGAAAATAAGTTCAACTAATATTTTATATCATGAAAAATCAAAATCATTTATCGTTTACCAAAGCGTTCGGTGCCTTATTAATTATTTCTTCGTTAATTTTCAACGTTCAAAATGCCGGAGCTCAAACCCGGATCTCAACTGGCGACAAAATTTTCCAGGCTCTCCCCTCCCGCCTTACACTTCCAGGAAAACCACAACGGTACCACATCACAACTGATTATTACAACCGGACATTGCAGGGTGTTTTTATCGACAAGATCCGGGTTTCCGGAGATTTCACCACAAATCTACCCGAAAACACCGAAAAATGGAACAATGTCACAGTTGCAAAATCAGCACAACTGAATGGTGAATTTGGTCCTGGGGAACCACAATTGTACATTGAAAACTTCACCTACCAACCATCTGCAAAAATCCTTCAACCAGAGTTATTCAAAGATTTTCCAATGGAGGCAGTCCACGTAAAAAACCTTGTATGGGATATGGCTGGTATTGAAGCTTTTGCATGGGAACATCTCGATTCGCTGAAGCTGAACCAGCTATACGAGGCAAAGCAGATGAACGGATCAGTAAATTTGGCCGGACTAGGAACGTTTAAAAACAACAATATTCAACTGGCGTGGAAAGGGATCTCAAAGGTAAATAGCCAGTTGTGCGGTTTAATTGATTTTCGCGCGATGGACAATCCTTTAGAAATCAATATGAAAATGAATGGCAAGGATTTTAATCTGAAAGGAGTCAGTCATTATTGGGGTACCGTTTATATCTCACTGTCTGAGAAAACGATTGAATACACAGAATTATTCGAAAATGTGACACTTGAGATGAGATGGTCAGATCAGCCTACCTCACAATATGTCTACACAAACAGGTTTATGAAAGTAGAAAAAATTAAGTAATTTCATCCTCTTGATTGTATAACCGCGATGGAATGAGCCCGGATTCTTCTGAGCTCATTTCATTTGGCAATCAAACACCAAACTACTTACAGATGAATCAATTGACACCACAAAAAAAAGGAGGCATTCTTAATGCGAAATTTCACATTTATGCCGTCATTGGATGTTTAATCTATACAACTGCTTTGGGCCTGGTTACAAGAGGGAAATTAGAAGGGACGACTTTTCTGCTCTCTTTCCTACTAATGATATCTCAGGTAGAATTATTTGCATGGATTGGAACATTCGTATTTAAAAAAATAATTTACAACTCAGTAAAGGAGTTTATCCAAAAGACGATTAAGCGGCTATTAATATTTTATCTCTTTGTAATCGTCATTGCCGGTTTAATGTTTGTTGCAGTGAGCGCTGCATGGAGCTATCACCAGGGAATAGATCTTGCACTATTTTTCAAACAATTACCGGAAAAAGAACTGCGCGGTTTTATTATTGGATCTTCGTTCGGGCTTTTAACCGGAACAGTAATCTTTTTCTTTATGGAACTAATCGCCGTAATCAAAAGGGAACAGCAACTCAATGAGGAAAAGATGCGTTACCATTACGAAACACTTAAAAATCAGCTCAACCCTCATTTCCTGTTTAATAGCCTAAATACCCTTTCCGCGATAATTTATCAGGACGTTCATCTTGCTGACCGGTTTATTGTCAAACTTTCTTCCATCTATCGGTATATTCTTGATCAGCAACAAAGCAAACTGGTAAATCTGGAAAACGAACTTTCATTTGTTAAAGATTATTTCTATCTCCAGCAAATGCGGGACGAGAATCGCATCAATTTGGATATCAATATCGAAGAGCCTTCAAACTATTTGATTCTTCCGGTTTCACTCCAATTGCTTGTTGAAAACGCTTTAAAGCACAATATTGCCACGGCTGAGAAACCATTAAAAATAAAAATCTCGATGATCAACAATCATTACCTGATGGTTGAAAATAACAGGCAACCAAAGCAACAATTGGACGGATCATTTCAGATTGGTTTGAAAAACCTTACTGAAAGAGTAAGGATGATAACCGGTAATGAATTATTGATTGAGCAAAGTAACGACCGTTTTAGTGTAAAAATACCAATTGACTCAATATGATCAAGATCGTAATTATAGAAGACGAAAAGCCGGCTGTTGAAAAGCTAAAACAACTCCTTTCTAACAGTGGTGAAAATATCAGTATCGTGAATATTATGGGAAGTGTGGAAGATTCAGTTAATTGGCTCACCAATAATCCTGCGCCTGACCTTATTTTTATGGATATTCAGCTCAACGACGGAATCTCTTTCGAAATATTCGAATCAGTAAAAATCACGGCACCAGTCATCTTTACCACCGCCTTCGATGCGTACGCGATCAGGGCATTCAAAGTGAACAGTATCGATTATCTCCTAAAACCTATTGATCCTGAACTACTTTCAAATGCGATAAAAAAATATAATGATCATTATTCGGCCGAAAAAAGTGAGCAAATTAACCAAATGATCAGCGAGATGCCGGCAAAATATAAGAGCCGTTTTCTGATTAAAACAGGCGTACATTTTAAATCGGTAGCGATCACCGATATTGAGTCGTTTTTCATTCAGGAACGCGCCACCTTCTTATTGACAAAGGAGGCAAAAACGCTCGACATAGACTACTCGCTCGATCAGCTTGAAAAAATGGTTGATCCTGAAGATTTTTTCAGGGCTAATCGCAATTGCCTGATAAACACCCACTATATAAAAGATATGATTGGCTATTCCGGTAGTAGGATCAAAGTAAAAATGCTATATGGGAGTTACCCCGACCCAATTATTATCAGTCGTGAAAGGGTGAATGCTTTTAAAATCCGGATGGACAGGTAGGGTAAGAGGTAATCATTCGAACTTCCTGTTGTAATACCAAATCAGATTATAGAAAAGGACAAGTGTTAAAACGGCCAAAACAATACACGATAAAACAATTTCACATACCCAAACTCCGCGAATAAACCATTTGAAAGTCAATTGGTTAAGATCTATTTAATCACAATTTGGTATCCACTATTCTTTCGAACAAAGTATTAGCGGATAAATTATACAATCGTATTTCTGTACAATTACTGTTTAGGGTAACCAATCATCAGTTTAAGGGCAAATTTAGAATCTAATTTATTATTTATCTGTCATTTATCAGATTAGGTTTCAGGCACTTTTTTTTGTATCTTTAGGTATTAAAATCAAATTTTTGCAATATGGAAACTAATTTTTTGATCAAATACATGAACGATCGCGTCATGCATTTTACAAAAAAAATGATTGATCCAGGACCGGTTATTACGATTTCAAGGGAATGTGGATGTTCCGGTGGAGCTTTTGCAGAAAAACTTACTGAAAGCATTAATAAACGAGTCAACGACCCTGCGAAAAACTGGAAATGGGTCAGTAAAGAAATCTTAAATCTTGCATCCAAAGAACTAAAAATCAATCCTGATCAAATTAAAAGCCTACTTAATTTGGAAGAAAAGACTTTACTTGACAAAATGGTTTTCTCTTTTGCGAATAAATATTATGTTAATGATGCAAAAATCAGAATTGTAATACAGGAAGTCATCAGAAACATTGCGATCCGAGGTAACGCAGTGATTGTAGGGCGAGGCAGCGAAGCATTGACACTTGATATACCACGCTCGCTCCATGTCAGGCTGTATGCTCCATTAAGCTGGAAAACAGCAGTAATTAGTGAAAGGGGGAATATTTCGCATGAAGAGGCTAAAAAAATAGTTATTCAGGTTGATAAGCAACGTGCGAAGTTCAGGGATGCTTATTTGCACAAAAATAAGGATATAATCGCGAATGATATTGAGTTTAACTGCGCAAAATTCAGTCAGGAAGAAATGGTAAGCGTAATTCTGAATATTGCTGAACTTAAATCGCTAATTTAATCCTTATTGAATCCGACTTTGAGAAAACAAATATTAACAACAAGTAATTGTTTATAAATACATTATTGATAATCCTATTATTATAAATCATTCATCTTAAGTTTAAAATAACAAAGATGATTTATTTTTGAAAAGAGCAAGGCGAATGAAAAAGTTTTATATTTTTGCATACCGATCGTTCAGTATTTTTCGACATGAATATTTCAAAAAATTATATTGGAGCTGAGGTTCGCTGATAAGTAGCTTAATTATGCAGGAGGTTAACAGGATTTAAATTGTATAATTAATTCATTTAAATGTTCGAAATGATGAGTGACGACGATCATGAGAATAAAAATTACATGAATGAATATGCGAAGT
>JANYLE010000453.1 GCA_025363795.1 Mariniphaga sp.
GGAAATTGGTCGCGACGGAAAAGTTAAACACAGGAGATAAGAGAATCATCACAAGACGACAGAATACAATTGATCTAAAAACCATACAGTTAATTGCTTACCATTATAAACTCTGCGAGTAACTGCCGATCTGTATCTCAGGTATTAAATGTTTAACGTCAGGAGTCGTTTGTAAAGATTTTATATTATACTACTTTTGCCAGCTTATAATGGTAATTTCAAAATAAAAGCCAACCAGTTTTTATCTTCAAGAGAATGTTTACAAAAATATCCCGCATTATACTCAGAAACAGAACATTCCTTATTGTTCTTATTTCAGTCTTTACGATTTTCATGGCTTATAAAGCCTTTAACGTCAAATTATCCTACGATAATTCCTCTTTGCTATCTGACAAAGACAGCGTGATGGCTGAATACCAGAAGTTTAAAAAGCAATATGGCGAAGATGGCAATGTTTTGATGATCGGGATAAAAGATCCTGAGATTTTCCAGATGAATCATTTTAATGGTTGGTTTGATCTTGGAAATTCGATACGCGAAATTGAAGGTGTCCAGGAAGTCATCAGTATGACGCGGGGAATAAATCTTGTCAAGAACGATAGTACGCATCAATTCGACTACGCACCGTTGGTCAAACAACGTCCGTCCACACAATCAGAAGTTGATAGTCTGAGAAATACAATTCTTGGTCTTAAGTTTTACGAGGGGATGTT
This sequence comes from Mariniphaga sp., assembly GCA_025363795.1. Lineage (GTDB taxonomy): Bacteria > Bacteroidota > Bacteroidia > Bacteroidales > Prolixibacteraceae > JAAFHB01. The sequence continues at coordinate 714 of JANYLE010000453.1, forward strand.
GCATAATCCAAAGACCAAAGCCTCCTTGATGGCGATAACCCTCGACAAAACGAAATTAAACGACAGAACAAGGATTGCATTGGTTGCCAATATCGTGAAAGCAGCCGAAGCCTTCCGTCAACAGAATAATGTAGAGATCCATTACTCGGGGATGCCCTATATCCGCACGATTACGATGCAGAAAATCAAGCATGAGCTTTTCCTTTTCATCCTGATGAGTATCGCAATAGCAGCGGCCATTATGCTCTTGTTTTTCAAATCGATGAAAGTCGTGCTGAGTTCATTGCTCATTGTCGCGATAAGCATCATATGGGTAATGGGTTCGATCGTCCTATTTAATTTCAAAATAACGATACTTACCGGGGTAATACCGTCGCTGATCGTAATTATTGCCATAGAAAACTGCATCTATATCCTGAATAAATACCATTGGGAATACCGAAGTCATGGCAATAAAATAAAAGCTTTAATTAGGGTGGTTCAGCGAATCGGTTTTGCTTCGCTGATGACCAATGCCGCAACTGCGCTTGGATTTGCAGCTTTCATTGTGATTCCTAATCAGCTGCTAAGGGAATTCGGAATCATTACTGCGCTGAACATCATGCTCGAATACCTGCTTTGCATTGTGTTGTTACCCATTATTTTCAGCTTTATTGACCCGCCAACAGCCAAACATGTGAAGCATCTCGACAGCCATTTTTTCGGTACAATTATCCGAAAGATCATTTACATGATCAGCTATCGCAGGAATCTTATTTATGGAATAGCCGGAGGATTGGTATTAGTCGGGTTTCTGGGAATCAGTATGATGAAAACATCGGGGAAAATTGTGGATGATTTCCAGAAAGATGACCCGATCTATGTTGACCTGAAATTCTTCGAAAACAATTTCGGAGGTGTAATGCCTTTTGAAATTTCGATCGATACGAAAAAGAAAAATGGTGTTTTTGTCGGCGCTACGCTTGATAAGATCAATGAACTCCAGAAGATGATCAACTCGTATCCTGAGTTCTCGAAACCGCTATCTATTGCTGAGCTGTTTAAGTTCTCGAAGCAAGCCTATTTCGGAGGCGATTCTTCGATGTATTCGATGCCCAACAATGTTGAAAAGGGGTTTATCATGGGATATCTTCCCAAGAATCAGAAAGGGAAAAGTAACAACCTGCTGTTTGCTTACCTCGACAGTACAAAGCGATATACGCGTGTAAGTTTTCAGATGGCTGATATCGGAACAAAACACATGGATTCGCTCATGGCTAAAATTCATCCGCAAATTGACAGTATCTTCAGCCCGGCAAAATACAATATAAGTGTAACAGGAAATAGCGTGGTTTACGCCAGGGGCACAAATTTCTTAATTCACAATCTGTTCGAAAGTGTTTTAATCGCAATTGCGCTGATTTCGCTGCTCATGGCATTGCTTTTCTCCTCGTTCAGAATGATCCTCGTTTCGATGATTCCTAATATCATTCCTTTACTGATTACGGCAGCCATCATGGGGTTTGCAGGAATACCGATTAAACCATCGACCATCATCGTGTTCAGCATTGCATTGGGAATTTCAGTTGACAATGCGATCCAGTACTTATCGCGTTACCGGCATGAATTAAAAGTAACAAACGGCAATATCAAAAGATCCGCCATCAGTGCGCTTAATGAAGCTGGTTTCAGTATGATTTATACAAGTATCGTGTTGGTACTTGGGTTCAGTGTATTTATTGTTTCAGGCTTTGGCGGAACACAAGCTTTGGGAATTCTGATCTCTACCACTTTGCTCATTGCAATGTTTTTCAATATCATGGTACTTCCTTCGTTACTATTAACGTTAGATAAACGATTAACCAGTAAAGCATTTACCGAACCGATCGTTGAAATTTACGATGACGAAGACCTTAATGAAAATACGGCCGAAGATTTTGACCTTGAAGACGATGAGGTAAAGAAATAATCATCTGCAATCGATTAAAGCTCTTCACCAAATTAAAGAGAAACGACATTTGTCTGCGAAAGCAAGATAAATGTCGTTTTTGATTGGGGCTTGGTCCCCCAATCATATGAAGGAATTTTTAATATGGGCATTTATTTTATCCGAGATTTCCGCCAATCCGACTGAACATTTTCTTTGGATTCCAATCCAAATCTTTCCCAAAGATCATTCTTGTTCCTTTTTTGGTTTCAACAAATCCGTTTTGTTTAAGAAACTCGATTCCAGCTTGATTATCAGAAGGAAGCGCTGCTTTATCAACGCTGGTATATTTTAGTTTCATTAATTCCAAACCAGCTTCGTCAGTGTTGGCAAATATTAATCCCTCTTTTAAGCCAGGAATATAGTATCCACGAACCTTGTTGTTTTCGACATATACCTTTGAATTACTCAAATAATCGTTCAAAAGCAGCTCACGTTTTTCTCCGGATATGCTATGATCCAATTCATAAATCATTGTACGGTAATGCTCATCAAATGAAACCACATTTTCCGAAACAGGACAATCAATCCACCGTTTTTCTCTTTGAAAAAATGAATATTGTGCGACTATTCTAAATCCTGCTTTTAAATAAACCGGCTTTCCCAGGTCAGTTGCAATAAGCGAACAGGTTGCAATCGAATCCTTTTTCAGGGTATCCAATAGTCCGTTTACAATTTGTGCACCAATACCCTTGTTCCGATATTCACTATGCACAATGATGTGCGCAATCCAACTTGTATTTTCAAATCTAATTGATGTCCCTATCCCAACAATCTGACCCTTTATTTGGGTTTTTATTGGATGACAGAAAGAAGATTTAATATAAAATTTAAAATCCGGAATGATATCGGACCAATCCTGTGGTTGTAAATTCCATATCTCATCTAAATCATTAATTGTAATAGCTTCGAATTCCATAAATTATTGCGTCACAATATTTGTGGCCTGCCTTGCAGCTAATTGCCACCCATTTTCGGACTTTATCCAGATATTCGTAAATCTTCTTGTTACCGGTTGACCATCACCTTGAGCAGTTTTAACAGGCTGAGCTATTTCTTTACCCATTACGATTGCAATATTAGATGTAAACGTGATTTTTTCGATAATTCGCTCTACAGGTGGGAAGACGGTCCCTTTCCTGATTAATCCTATAATGTCTTTGGCTGTCACAATTTTTCCATTCACATTATTTACAACATAGTCTTTCGTCCATAATTTCAATAACGCAGTTGTGTCGGATTTTTCAAGTAATTGTGTCCAATGATTTTCAAGGCGCCTGATTTCCAATTCGTCTTTTGATTGCCCAAACGAAACTGTTGCAGATAAGACCAATACGAATAAAATAAGATTTTTCATTTTTCTGATGATTTAAGTTTACTTACAAAATCGGCCAATTTTAAAAGATCATCCCCGGATTGAAAATCAATATCATGAGTCTTGATATAGTACTTGATTTCATTTCCTTTCCGCGGCACGGCACGGAGAATATTTTTCCGGTTGAATGGAACAAATTCATTTCCATCTGTTGAAAAGAAATATTCCAATGTTTTCTGAACAACCATGTCTTCTGCTATTACCAGGTCAACCGATAATTTGCCATAGTTATACAACAAAGAGCTATAAGAATCCACGGATGAACTTCTGTTCTCCGGTCCCATCCCTCCTTGCTTGCGAATATCCTTAATGACGAGTTTCCGCTTTAAATAGACGCTTACCGGACCGTTGCGAATCTTTTGCAGGTAAGCATCGTGGTAGTAGAAGGTATCCTTTGCAACGACAATTAAATTGATTTCCTCCTTTTTAGCAATGATCAGCGTGTCTTTCGATTGAAGAAACTCGATCTCTCCCGACAAAACATTAAGGTTAAGCAGTAACGGAATGCTTCTCCCGCTTTTAAAGTAACCCTTCCCTTCCGAAAAATTGGGATACAGGTATCGTTCAGCCATCGGGAAGTAATCTTTCAGACTGGTTCCCGCCTTTACGGTTACGGGCTCGTATTTCTGAGCGAATAAACCGCTATTTATAAAGAGAATTGCGAAAATAATCAATACAGTCCTTTTCATTTTAATGGATATTTTAAGTGTTAGAGCTGCTTTTCAAATATTAATTTCCTGACAACATAGCACCAAAACCCTATTGGCAGATAGCTTGTTATTTCAGTTTTGATCTAATATTTTTTCTTTTTACTAAATCCTTAAATCCTAATAAATTTTCACCAAATGAATCTTTAGGTAATATGTTTGCAATTTGTCTATTTTGATAGATTAAAATCCAATTTTTCAATTCCAAAACCTTATACGTTTTTTCCCAATCCATTTCCGAATTAAAAGTTTCTCCAATTATTCTGATTTTTTCGTCTGTAAACTCATAGATTATTTTCTCCTGCAATCTACCATGAGAAGAAAAGTTTCTCTTTGCACCTCTATAAATCGAAAAAGGTAAAAAAGCAATAATTATCAGTCCAAAAACGAACTGGAAATAAGGTGGCTCAACAAACAGAGACTGTGAACCAAGAAAATATAAAAACGAACTGATAAACATCATCAATCCCGATACTGTTAAAAATATCATAAGTGGCTTTCGATATGTCAAATTATACATTAATCTCAAATAACTTTTAAAATCAAATTTTGTCTCTATCGTCATAATTATTGAGTGTTGTGTTTGTCAGTTTAAAGTTGGGCCCAACCTGAATTATATTTCTGATAAAATCAGTCCTACACACACTATTGGGGTATATAGGTATCACATCTGTTAGTTTTATGTTGTAAAAATAATGATTTTCAATTATATATCATAAATAAACTTTTTATTTTCAGGAAATGGCATTCAGGCTGATGTGTTTAGGTTCCAGTCGCTTTACGGTGGTGATGGCGCTGTAATTCCCAAATGGCAACAAATTGATGGTTGACGATGTAATTATGGACTAAACCTATTTCTGCCACTTTCATAATGACTTTAAACCGATCATCTGTTACGGGCAGGAATCTCCCGTTTGACATTTTTATCCCAAAACACCCGTTTGACAGAAAGCACTTCCATTGTTAACTATTCCCGATTAGCTGCATTTTTTCGTACCTGTTAATCAATCAGGCGATCAAATGCGGATAGTTCAGCTGAAAAAGCCTAAATAAAATTGATTATTTAAATAAAATACAAATTAAAAAATATTTTTATTAAGGAATATTTTTTTATAAGAAGAAATTATTTTTACTTTTGCTATTACATAAATCTAATTTAGAACTTATTCTAGAATAAACATTTATGAACACAAAAAGCTTAATCAAGCAAACCATTGTAGCGCTGAACAATTGTCGTTCGTCTCTTTTAAATTATCGTTCATCCGTCTAAAAGTATCGTTCGTCAGCTAAAAAAGGTCGTTCGTCAGGAAATCATTGCGTATATTTTTTTTACGTCCATTAAATATTATTTTACTATATTGTAACTATTTTGCTATTTTTAACGTATATTTGCAAAAACCGAAACATTTTCTATCTTACAAACGTTACAGAAGTAGACTTAATCAAAAACCGATGAAAAAAATATTTATAAGTCTGATAGTTGTTTACCTGTCTTTCGCACTTGCGATTGCGCAGGAAAAAACGACTGCGAAGCCTTATAAAGACTGGGAATTGGGAGTCAACATCGGAGTTGCAAATTTTACGGGCGAATACAACATGTATAAAGATGCCCGGTTCAATCATTTCAACCACTGGAACAGCAAAATAGATCTTGGATTCGGAGCCACGGTGAAAAAGAATTTATCACATGTCTTTGGCATAGAAGCGATGTGGAATTATTCAAACCTCAGAGGTTCCTGGAAACACGACGCAAGACCAATCGCTGATTTCAAAACGGAGGTCAACGAATTTGATGTAAACGTGGTCGTGAATATGAATAACCTCCTCTCAAAAACAAAATTTGACCGCAAAGTATATTGGTATGCCAAAATTGGTGTCGGTGCCGCTCATCTGACCAAGAAAGCAGGAGAAACGCCACTGGCCGGTCAGCATTGGAAAACACCGGCAATTCCGCTTGGAACAGGCGTTTCCTACCGCATCAACGAAAAGTTCAGGATTAACCTTGGGACGCAATGGAGCTGGATCAATACGGATCGTCTCGACGGCCGCAAAACCGATATGGTTTCAGGGAATGTCAAACCGGGGAATACTGAAGCAGATATTTTTGGAACCAAGTTATACACCCATATTGGAATCGCCTACACTTTCGGAACGAAAAAGAGACCAGTGCCTGTTGAAACAGAAATTCCCAGAGCAATACCAGCAGTAAAAGAGACAAAAGAAGAGCCGCCAGTCGCAGAGCCTGCTCCTGTTGTTAAACCAACTGTAATCGGGAAGACCTATAAGCTCTTTTATGGCGTTGGTTTTGGGTTCAATAAATCGAGTTTAAGTAAACAGGCCTATGCAGATCTTGATCTGCTGATCAAAGATATGGATGAAAATCCATCGGTTAGCATTACGATTAAATCACATACGGATTGCAGGGGTTCTGCAGCCTATAATATGATCCTATCTGCGAGACGGGGGAAATCTGTTGTTGATTACCTTGTAAGCAAAGGAATCAGTCCATCGAGAATGCACAGTGAAGCATTGGGTGAAAGCCAGCCAATTAATAAATGTGTGGACGGTGTCAGATGCTCGAATGCTGAACATGCAGCGAACCGCAGAACGGATATCACAATAACCGAATAATAAAGAATTATTCACCGGCATATCAACCGATGAAAATGGTTGCAAAAACTGGAGAGGGTGTCGTATAAGGCATCCTCTTTTTTTATTAAAGGAGACCTCTTTAATAAAAGAAATCCCGCGAATTTGATCTCGCGGGATTTCATTATTGTGTTGCTGAGACCGGGTTTTCCGGTGTCATTATAGAATTTATTATTTCTTTGCGTTGGCCTTTTGTTCTTCTACCTGCGCATCAATGACAGCAATCGTCACCATGTTCAGAATATCGCGAACAGAACTTTCAACGTTCAGAATGTGAATCGGTTTATTTAATCCCATTTGAATTGGCCCGATCGTGTCGCTCATACCGTTTTCAAGCATAAGCTTGTACGCAATAGTTG
>JANYLE010000485.1 GCA_025363795.1 Mariniphaga sp.
AAAAAAGAGAACAATTTCATTGCAAATCATTAAATATCAATGAATTAAAATAATTAATATTCAATATTTTGATTCCTATTAATTGGGATGATCTTATACAAATATTTTGCATTTACTTTACTTAAAAATAACATATTTTCCCCTTAAAAATCCTCTTTTGCCGCACCTTAAACTTTGCCAACCGTTTTATAATTTGTATTTTTACAAATGATTTGGTTTGATTGATTATTAAATTAACAACACTGTTCAGCAGTAAAATTGAATTCTATGGCGATTAATTTAACAAAAGGACAACGCATTGAAATTGGGCTTACCAAAGTTGGCATTGGTTTAGGTTGGGATCCAAACGCCGGAACAGGCTTTGATTTTGACCTGGATGCATCAGCATTTCTATTAGGCGAAAACAAGAAAATCCCTCAGGATGAGTATTTTGTTTTTTACAACAATCTAAAATCACCTGATGGTGCAGTTGAATCATCTGGTGACGATTTAACCGGTGGCAACAGCGATGGAGATGATGAAACATTGAAAGTCGATTTGTCAAAATTAGATCCCAAAATTCAGGAAATTATATTTACAGTGACGATTCACGACTATGAGTCACGGCGCCAGAATTTTGGACAGGTTAGGAACTCATTTATCCGGATTTACAATAGCCAGACCAATGACGAAATCGCAAAATATGATTTAGACGAAGATTTCTCTGTTGAAACCGCCGTCGAATTTGGACGTTTATACAAACGAAATGGCGAGTGGAAATTTGAAGCGATGGGGATTGGTTATAAAGGTGGATTACAGTACTTTGTTGGTAAATATGCTTAAATCTTTAAATTATGGCAATTAATTTACAAAAAGGTCAGACAATTGACCTGCGAAAAAGCGATAAAGGAGACAGTTACGACTTATCCCAGGTAACTGTCGGTTTAGGTTGGGATATCCGCAAAAAAAAAGGCGGATTTCTGAGCAGTTTATTGGGAGGAGACAAAGAGGAAGAATTTGATCTTGACGCAATAGCTTTCCTGCTGGATGCCAATGGGAAGGTGGTCAATTTAGGTCGCAAAGCTAAAGCTCCAAATGGACGTGAGATCAACCTTTACGAAGGTGATGTTGTTTATTTCAATAGTATGAAACATCCATCAGGGCATATTTGGTTAACCGGCGATAATCGGACTGGTGCCGGCGAAGGTGATGATGAACAAATCATTGTCAAATTAGATGCTTTGGATGAGAAATATCAAAAGATTTTGTTTCTGGTCTCCATCTATCAGGGAAAATCTAAGAACCAACAGTTTAGCATGGTTGAAAATGCTTTTATCCGGGCAGTTGATGCAAAAGGCAAAGAGATTGCAAAATTTAACCTTTCAGGAGATGAATCTTTGAAAGGAATGTGCTCGATGATCTTTGCTGAAGCTTATCGCCGTGAAGGAACCTGGAAGTTCAGGGCTTTAGGCGAACCTCAGGCTACCGATAATTTCGTAGAGATATTAAAAAATTACATAAACAATTAAATATTAATATATTATGGCAATTAGTTTAGAAAAAGGACAACGTGTAAATATTGGGTTACCCAAATTTACAGTCGGCTTAGGCTGGGATGCCAATTCATCCGTCGGCGAAGATTTCGATCTCGATGCATCAGTTTTCATCCTTGGAGAAAACAAAAAAATTCTTTCCGATGAATATTTTGTCTTTTACAACAACCTGAAATCCCCGGATGGTTCGGTTGAACATACCGGTGACAACCTTACAGGAGCTGGCGATGGTGATGACGAAAGTATCAAAATTGATCTTTCTAAAATTAACCCCGCTGCAACTGAAATAACATTTGTTGTTACCATCCACCAGGCCGCCGCAAGAAAACAAAATTTCGGACAGGTACGTAACTCATTTGTAAGAATTTACAACCCTGACACCAACGAAGAGATTCTCAAATACGAATTAGATGAAGACTTCTCGATCGAAACAGCTGCAGAATTTGGACGGCTTTACAAACGCAACGGCGAATGGAAATTCGAAGCAGTTGGTGTAGGACTCAAAGGCGGTCTTGATGATTATTTAAGCAAATACAATTAAAACAAAAAATAATGGCAATTAAATTAGAAAAAGGACAACGGATCAGCCTCGAAAAAAGCAATGGCAGCAAACTGCAAAGTGTTTGTGTTGGTGTAAATTGGGGTGCAATTGAAAAGAAAGGTTTCTTCGGAGGAAAAAAGCTTGAAGCAGTCGATCTGGATGCCAGTTGTGCAACATTCGATGATAGCAATAAAACATTAGAGGTGGTTTATTTTGGAAACCTAAAATCCAAATCGGGTTCTATCCGTCACAGTGGTGATGACCTGGTTGGTGATACAGGCGGAGATGATGGACTTGACAACGAAGTAATTACAGTTGATTTGGCCAAACTTGATCCATCTGTTACCAAAATTGCATTTGTTTTGAACAGCTTTCGCGGACAGGATTTCAAAACAATTCCGTTTGCCTCAATCAGAATTTATGAAGGTTCCTCTTCACATGTAAATGAAGTTTTTGCAACCTACGATATCGCTAACGGGCCAAATTTTGCTGGTCACGTTTCGATGGTAATGGGCGTATTTTACAAGAAGAACGGCGAATGGAAATTTAATGCCATTGGCGAACCAACCGAAGACAAAGATCTGAAAGGAACATTAAATAGCGTAATTAACAAGTACTTATAGCAATGAGAAGATTACCAGTTTATTTAGTTCTGGATACTTCCGGTTCAATGACCGGCGAGCCAATTGAAGCTGTAAAAAACGGCGTTCAGGTTTTAGTATCCACCTTGCGACAGGATCCTTACGCACTTGAAACAGCGTTTTTAAGTGTCATCACGTTTGATAGTTCTGCCCGTCAACTGGTTCCGCTCACAGAGCTTTCCATGTTCCAGATGCCGGATATCCAGGCGAATGGAACTACAGCCCTGGGAGATGCTTTATCATTACTGGCCTCAAAATCAGACAGTGAAGTGGCCAAAACCACACTCGAGCAAAAAGGAGACTGGAAACCTTTGGTATTCCTCATGACTGATGGCGAACCTACGGATAACTGGCAAAGAGGGCTTACCGAATTTAAAAAACGTAAATTTGGTATGGTTGTAGCATGCGCTGCCGGTTCCGGAGCAAATACCTCTGTTTTAAAGCAAATCACAGATGTTGTTGTTCAGCTGGATACAGCCGATTCAGCGACAATTAAAGCTTTCTTCAAATGGGTTTCCGCGTCGGTAAGTACCGGTAGTCAGAAAATTGAAGCCAGTGGCAAAGAGGTTACAGGATTAAATGAACTGCCTCCTCCCCCACCAGAAGTAAATATTGTGGTTTAAATTATTGATATTATTTGTATTAGAGTCGAATGAGAAAGACAAACAATACAGTGATTCATCAAATATCAGCACAATTTGATATCTATATTCAACGAGTGGTGCAATCATGCACTACTCGTTTTTATTAGTTCTTAATGATTGTCTTAAATCAATTCTTATGAGTCATTACGTAAAAAATAACCTTATTGCCGGAGAACAGATCGAATATGAAACGACCTATCATTGGGTTATTTTCTTCAGTTTAAGGGCTCTTTTTACTTTATTCATTGCTCCAATAATAGACAAATGGACTGATGAGTTTGCAATAACCAACAAACGTGTGGTTATTAAAACGGGCTTAATCAGCCGGAAAACTGTTGAACTGAATTTAAGCAAGATTGAGAGTGTTAATGTAGATCAAACAGTTATGGGCAGAATTTTCGGTTTCGGCAGTATCACAATTATTGGAATCGGCGGAACAAGAGAAATGTTTGTAAATATTCGGAAACCGCTAGAATTCAGGAGAAAATTTCAGGAATTGTGCTGAAAAAACGAAGTTAATATTTCAAATCAAATGAGAAGATTACCTGTTTACATATTGATTCAGACATCCGGTGCAATGCATGGTGAACCCATAGAATCGATTAAAGTGGGCCTTGAATCGATGGTGGCCAGTCTACGTCAGGATCCTTTTGCTTTAGAGTCTGTCCACATCAGCCTGATTACTTTCAACCGTGTTGCCGAGCAAATTTTACCACTTACTGAATTGGAAAGCCTGCAATTGCCTGAAATTATTCTGCCCGAGTCGGGAGGAACACACCTGGGTGAAGCACTGCGATTCCTTTGTGAAAGAGTTGATCAGGAAATACAAGTAACCACCCACGAACAAAAAGGTGATTGGATGCCACTTCTGTTTATCATGACTAATGGAAAACCATCTGACAATCAATTGTATAATCAGATGATTCCGGAAATCAAACGACGCCACTTCGGAAGTATCATCGCATGCGCTGCCGGGGCAAAAGCCGACACAGCACGGTTAAAGGAGCTGACCGACAATGTGGTGAGTCTTGATACAACTGACAGCGCAACTTTTCGTCAGTTTTTCAAATGGGTTTCTGCCTCTGTGAGTATGGGAAACCGGAGTGTTGGTGCAGTCGCTGAAATGCAATTACCACCGCCACCGCCTGAAGTGCATACAGTTATTTAGGCTTTAGCGTTTAGGTTTTAGTTATTTGGAAAATCGGAAAGTGATAATTATTAATTGACTTGGAATGAATTGCAAATTTATAGGATACGATCTGAAATGTCTTGAGATAGTACTCAGCCCTGGAGAAGAGTTTTTCGCAGAAAGAGGTTCGCTGATCTACCTTGAAAAGGGAATCGAAAGAGAAATGCGGGTACTGCAAAATGGTGTTTGGGGAATGCTCAAAAGAGGCGTCTCAGGAGAAAGCATTATTCTCGTCGTTTATAAAAATATTAGCCGTGACCCGAAAAAAATGGTCGTTGCTGGCAGAGGAGGCATGGTTTCTGTCAATTTGACAGAAATGGAGGGCGGAATTCTCTGCAAAAAAGGATATTACGTCGCCTCAAGTCAGCAGGTTGAAGTTGACTTCAAAATCTCATTAGGAAGTTTATTCAGCGGTTTGGGATTAGTTTTACAGAAAATCAAAGGCAATGGAACTGTTTTCCTGGATTCAATCGGTTCTCCGACCAGGATTGATTTGCAATACGGACAAGCCATTCAGGTTGATGAGGGTAGCTTAATCTGTACAAGCCTGAGCCTCGAAGGACGCATTCAATCCTCCATGTCGGCGTCCAACCTCTTTTCCGGTGAAGGTTTTTCATTGGTCGAAATTACTGGTCCCGGAATCGTTTATATCAATTCAGTAAACCTGCGTACACCTTAAAAAGCAATAAAACAATTTAATATAAATGCCATGAAATTAATACTTTATATCTTCTTAAACGTTCTGATTGTTGGATTATTCCTGTATTCCAAACTTACCCCCTATAAAGATCGTCTCACTGGCAGATACCTTAAAACATTTAACTTTTTCAATGCTATCTTTAATCCGATTCTGGCCATTTTCAAACCTTTGGCGCGCCCCATGCAGGTTGGAAACGGGATTGCTGTCGATTTGTCACAGATTATATTGCTGATCATATTGCTTGTTGTATTAAAACTCGTTTAATCAGACGATTGCCAAAAAATAATTAATTAGTTGTATAAATGGATATTACAAAGTATTTGGCCGATATTGATCTGCCGGCAACTGACGAAAGCCAGATAAAAGCCTTTTTAGCTTCAAAGGGTAACGAAATACACGCCAATACATTAAAATTGTGGGACGAATTTTTGCAAGCTGAAAGTGAAAAAACAGTCATCACCTCATCGAAACCAGTTGATGCTAGCCAGACCGATGGCACAGAATCCATTGAAAACCCTGAGATGAATGAAGGAAATCTACAAAATACATCACCTTTGGATGATGAGTCAACCATCAAAAAGCCAAATGAAATTCAGGCTGATGTCAAATTAGTGAATTTAAACACAGAACTGGAGGTTCCAATGAATGATGAACTAAAAGATAATGCACAAAATGAGGCGCTTGCCTTACAAATCAAAAATAAATTCATCACTTTGCCTAACGGGAAAGTCGGTCAGCCTTATAATTTTGTATTCAGTGTTGAAAAAATAGGGCTTACCGAAATCGAGGATTTTTGGTTCGCCGGACTTGAACCAATCGGTCTTTCATTTGATACAGTGACGGATGCAATAACCGGAACACCGATTATTTCCGGAGAACAGACGATTCAGCTTTTCCTGAAAAGAAAAGGGTGGACAGAAGGAAAACCTGTTTTTGAGCGAAATCTTACGCTAACTGTAAATCCCGATCCCCGTTCTTTATGGCAAAGTAAACCATCCGACAAAAACGATCCTTACTGGAAACCGGAAAGTGCCTCACAATTTTTAAAAGTAGAATCTACAGGTTTGCTTCTGAAAACTGAGCGAAAAGATATTGTTGTGGCGAGTCAGCGCGGACGTTCTCATGCCCATGAAGGAATCTTCAGGGATGATGATTTTGGAATCGATTACGATAAAACGACCGAATGGTATATTCTTACTGTTGCTGACGGCGCAGGGTCAGCCAGCGCCTCACGCAAAGGATCAACCATTGCATGCGAGACCGTTGTCAAAGTTTGCAAAACCCAACTTGAAGCCCAGCATAAAGATTTTGAACATCTAATCAGGGAGTTAAATAAAGACAAATCGGATGCTAACCGTAAAAAAATGGGTGATGCCCTTTACGGGATAGTAGGAACAGCAGTGTTCAAAGCCTTTAAAAATATTGAAGAAGAAGCCACCAATTCCGGCAGACCGGTGAAAGATTTTTCAACAACTTTGATTGTCTCTATTTGCAAAAAATTCAAATTCGGCTGGTTCGTGGCTGCATTTTGGGTAGGCGACGGAGGAGTTGGAATTTATAATAAAAAAACACGTTTCTTAAAAGTGTTGGGAGAAACTGATGGCGGAGAGTTTGCCGGACAGACCCGTTTTCTGACGATGCCTGAAATCACACAGCCAGCAGAGCTTTATCGCCGTTTACGATTTGATATTGTGGATGATTTCACTGCTTTAATCTTGATGTCAGATGGCATTACCGACCCAAAATTTGAAACAGATGCCAATTTGCTGAAATTCGAAAAATGGGATGAATTATGGACTGATCTTTCAAAAGAGGTTGATTTTAAAGACAATAATGAAAAATCTGCCGAACAGTTGCTTAAATGGTTAGACTTCTGGTCACCCGGGAATCACGACGACCGTACAATTGCAATTCTATTCTGATTATGGCTAAAACTATTAAAATCAACGCAACCGACGGCGCTCCTATCGAATTTGTGGACGAAATGATAGGATCAGGCGGAATGAAAGACGTCTATTTTAGTCCGGACAAGAGTTATGTTGTGGCCTTTTTCCGTGACAAACAAGACTTTAATGCCAAAGACCGGTTACAAAATATTACTGGTGTTTACCGCGACCGCATTTTTAATCAGCAAGGTGGCGAATACTGGCAGGATCTCTATTGCTGGCCAACAAAAATTGTTGAGTACAATGGTAAGCTTGGACTTGTTTGCCCAACTTATCAAAAACATTTCTTTTTCTCAAAAGGATCGGTCAACAACGATTTCTTAGGGATTAAAGGAAAAGAGAAAGAGGGAAAGTGGTTTGCTTCGGCCAAAAACCAAAACAAATTTCTGGCTCCCGAAGAGAAAGGCGACTGGTTTAAGTATTTTCAGATTTGCATCCGCATCAGCAGGGCAGTGAAGCGCTTACATGCTGCAGGCCTTGCTCATTCCGATCTTTCTTACAAAAATGTATTGATAGACCCTGCCACCGGGCATGCGGCAATAATTGATATCGACGGATTGGTAGTTCCGGGTAAATTTCCTCCCGATGTTTTGGGAACTCCCGACTTTATTGCTCCTGAAGTAATTGAAACCAAAAATCTTCCCATCATTAATCCGGCACGTAAAGTTCCAAGTATTGCCACCGATCGTCATGCACTTGCCGTGATGATCTACATGTACTTGTTATACCGTCATCCATTGCGGGGCGGTAAGGTCAACGATCTGGATTGCATGAAAGACGAAGAGCTTTCGATGGGTTCGAAAGCCTTATTTATTGAGCATCCTACCGATAAAAGCAACCAGGTAAAAGTCAACCAGCTGAATCCAAGTCAGCTTCCGCAAGGCGATCCGGCGAAAACACCTTATACAGTTTGTGGCCCATACCTTAAAACGTTGTTTGACAAAGCTTTTATAGAAGGACTTCACAATCCGGCATTAAGACCAACCGCCAACGAATGGGAGGATGCGCTGTTAAAAACAGTTGACTTGATGCAACCTTGTCAAAATCAGGCCTGCTGGCATAAATGGTTTATTTTTGACAATACAAAGCAACCCAAGTGTCCTTTCTGCGGAACAGTTTATAAAGGACAGTTACCCGTACTCAATCTATACTCCTCACGCCGAGCCGGGACATTTACACCCGACAATTACAGGCTGATGGTTTATAACAACCAATATCTTTACCAATGGCATGTGAACCGGAATATCTCTCCAAACGAGCGACTTACCGAAGAACAAAAAAAGCCGGTCGGCTATTTCGTCTTTCACAACAGCAAATGGTTGTTGATCAATCAGCGGTTAAACGATCTTGAGGATAAGACCAATGGCGTTAAAATTCCGATCAATCAGGCAGTTGAATTGACGGATGGCAAACAGATCCTTCTCTCGAAAGAAGAAGGCGGCCGACTGATCATCGTTCAATTGGTAACCGGATAAATAGTTATATAACAGAGCAATATCACATTTTAAAACAAACGATTTGATTAAACATATCTCCTTTGATCTCTGGTTAACATTGATTAAATCTCACCCCGAATTCAAAGAGAAAAGAGCCGGGTTTCTGAAAAAAGAGTTCAATCCTGGTGGCTTTACCGTCCAGGAGATCATGGGAATTGTGCAAAATACAGACAAGGTTAGTGACCGGCTCAATGAAATTAATGGCTGCAAAGTTCCGACCGAACAAATGTACCGCCGGATTCTGCATCAACTTGGTAATGATTCCCAATCCATCAGTGAAAGCCTGCTGGTACAAATCAAATCGGAGGTTCACAAAATGTTTATGAATTTTCAGCCGGGATTTTTAAATGTATCAATCCGGCCAATGCTACACGAACTGAAAAGTGAAGGGTACACCATCAACATTAGCAGTAATACCGGTTTTATCGAAGGAAGTACCATCGTTGAGACCTTACGAAATCTGGAAATCTCCGAATATTTCGTATTTTGCATTTTTTCGGATGAGATCGGAGCATCAAAACCTTCGGCCGGTTTTTTCGATAAGGTATTTGAGCAGGCGCATGTAGAGAAGGAAGAAATTCTTCACGTCGGTGATAATTATAAAGCCGATTACGAAGGAGCCCTGAAATACGGATTTAATGCATTTCATATTAATGATCAGCAATATACAATTAATGATATTAAAAGACACTTATAAAAGAACAATCGAAAAATTTAGTGCCTTTCAGGTCAAGGATAGCAAGAATTTCGATTTTCCGGCTGAGAAATACTCAAAATTCAAATTCGGATCAACAGATATCGCACGTGAATTTGGGTACACGCTTGCCGATCGTTTTATCAACCAATTATTTAAATTTAGTTACGAAGGAAAGCCCATCGTTGTATTGCCAAGTGCTTATTCCCATATCCCGACGGCTTCCTATTTTATGACCATTTTTTTTGTTGACAAGCTCAATCAATTTCTTTTCAAAAACGGATATGCTCCTGTCGAAACCGGGAAGATTCACCGAAGCGTCACCTATCGTGAAGATTATGGCGAAATGACCGCAGAAGAACGATACAATCTGATCAAAGGAGATAAATTTCATATTGATGAGGCATTGCTAAAAAACAAAATTCTGATTTTTCTCGATGATATAAAAATCACCGGAACACATGAAAGGATTATTATCAAGATGTTAGATGATTTTGGCATTCAGAATCATTGTTATATGCTCTATTTTGCAGAGCTGAGCAATCCGGATATTTGCCCCAAAACAGAGAATTATCTGAACCACTTCTTCGTTAAGGGACTTGACGATCTTATTTCTATTATCAACCGGGAGGATTTTAAGTTTAATACCCGTATTGTAAAGTACATACTGAACAGTAATCCGGTTGAATGCAGGAAATTTCTACAAAATCAAACCCAATCTTTCATCAACGAATTGTATTATAAAGCGTTGGGGAATGAATATTATAAATTCTCAGAATACAATGCGAATCTATTGATGATTGAGGAACTGGTCATAGATTAATGAGTCAATCGACAACTCAATATTTTAAGCATCTTTAATTGAATCAAAAATCACTGAAATAAAGCCGATGGAACACAAAAAGCATTACATGGGGCTCACCAATGAACAGGTCATTGAAAGCCGAAAAAAATATGGGAATAATCTCCTCACACCTCCAATGCGTGATCCGTTATGGAAACTTTTTCTCGAGAAGTTCGAAGATCCGATTATTCGGATTTTGTTAATCGCAGCATTTCTCTCGTTGGGAATTGCTTTTGTGCACCAGGAGTTTGCTGAAACAATCGGAATTTTCTGCGCAATTTTTCTGGCCACGGGGGTTGCTTTCTGGTTCGAAATGGATGCCAATAAAAAGTTTGATGTACTGAATCAGGTGAATGACGACACGTTGATCAAAGTCGTCCGGAACGGAAATGTGAGCGAAATTCCGAAAAAAGACATCGTTGTCGGGGATATCGTTTTGCTGGGAACCGGAGAGGAAGTTCCGGCTGACGGAGAATTGAAGGAAGCCATATCCTTGCAGATCGATGAATCGTGCCTCACGGGTGAACCGATTATTGATAAAACCACCAATCCGTCAGAGTTCGATAAAGAGTCGACCTATCCTTCTAACTGGGCAATGCGCGGTACGAAAGTAATGGATGGTCATGCGGTATTGGAAATCAACAGTGTAGGTGATGCCACGGAATATGGCAAAGTTGCTGAGAAATCGACTGAAATGAGTGGCGAAGAGACACCACTAAATAAGCAGCTCGACGGGCTGGCCAAATTCATCGGTGTTGTCGGTTTCGGACTGGCAGTTCTGACATTCACTGCATTATTTGTGAAAGATCTTTTCATTGAAAATCCACCCACCCTTGTTCAACTGGGATCAATCGGAATTGTGATTGTTTCCGCGATGGTGGCGCTTGCTAAAGTTTGGATACCAATCGTTTATGACGGTTATGAATTGGTCGGCATCAAAGATAAACTTCCCAAAAGTATCGAAGAAGGAGGTTGGTTTAAATGGTTCGGATACGGAGTGCTCACTTTCATCGTTCTGGCATTAAGTGGTTTTGCATTTGGAATTGATCCAACAAACCCGGCAGCTTGGGTTAGTGTAGATATAGCAGGAAGAATTCTTCAGTATTTCATGGTGGCCGTAACACTGATAGTCGTTGCGGTTCCCGAAGGACTTCCTATGAGTGTTACTTTGAGTTTGGCATTAAGTATGCGTAAAATGCTGCAAGCCAACAATCTTGTCAGAAAGATGCATGCCTGCGAAACGATTGGCGCAACAACAGTTATATGCACGGATAAAACCGGGACTTTAACCCAAAACCGCATGCAGGTTGCAAAAACCAATTTCTTCGGATTGAAAGATCAGCAATTAAATGGAGATGAATTGAGTAATATAATCAAGGAAGGAATAGCCGTAAACTCTACAGCTTATCTCGATTTATCGGATAATCAAATTATCAAAACTTTAGGGAATCC
>JANYLE010000502.1 GCA_025363795.1 Mariniphaga sp.
ATTCCACGGTTACTGATTTCGCAAGATTTCGTGGTTGGTCGACATCGCATCCCCGCATTACAGCAATATAATAGGAGAAGAGCTGCAATGGAATGATTGCCAAAAGTGGTGTTACAGCCGGATGTGATTTTGGAATTACGAACAAATCCTTGACCATTCCTTTCAGTCCGTCATCGCCTTCTGTTACTACAGCAATAATGTTGCCTTTGCGAGCCTTAACTTCCTGGATATTACTGACAATTTTCTCGTAATAACTGTCTTTTGCCGCTACAACTATTACCGGAAGGTTGTCATCAACCAATGCGATTGGACCATGTTTCATCTCTCCGGCAGCGTATCCTTCAGCGTGAATATAGGAGATCTCCTTGAGTTTCAGCGCACCTTCCAATGCAACAGGGAATAGGCATCCGCGACCCAGGTAAAGAGCATTCATAGCATCTTTATATTTAGCAGCAACTTCCTTAATATGTGGGTGTTTTACTAAAATTGATTGGATTTTCTCTGGGATTTCAGTTAATTCCTGAACTAGGCTACGGAAAACTTCAGCAGATATTTCTTCTTTTTCCCTGGCTAATTTGAGCGCTAATAAAGTCAGTACAGTAACTTGGGCGGTAAATGCCTTGGTTGATGCAACTCCGATTTCAACTCCCGCGTGGGTATAAACGCCGGCATCGGTTTCACGCGCAATACTCGATCCAACTACATTGCAGATTCCTAAAATTGTGGCACCCTTCTCTTTTGCCATTCGTAATGCTGCTAAGGTGTCTGCCGTCTCGCCACTTTGGGTGATCGCAATGACTACATCTTCTTTACTTAGTATTGGATTCCGATACCTGAATTCTGAGGCATATTCAACTTCAACAGGTATTCTGGCATACTCTTCGATCAGGTATTCACCTACAAGTGCAGCGTGCCACGAGGTGCCACACCCTATAATAATAATGCGCCTGGCTTTTAGTAATTTGGGAAAGATATCCAATAAACCACCTAATTTAATTTCAGTATGATCGGGAGAAATACGACCGCGAAAAGTATCTTCGATAGTTTTGGGCTGTTCAAATATCTCTTTCAGCATGAAATGTTCAAAATCACCTTTTTCCAAATCGCCAATAGTCATGTCGACTTTGGTGATTTTAAATGCAACAGGAATATTTTCGATTGTTTTTAGCGTAAGGCTATCTTTGGTAATGATGGCAACATCGTGATCATTTAAATAGATTACGCTGTTGGTATAGGGGATGATTGGGGTGGCATCTGAAGCGACAAAATATTCTCCATGACCAATCCCAATTACTAAAGGACTTCCTTTTCGGGCAACAATTATCTGATCTTTTTCATTTTTACAGATTACTGCAATCCCGTAAGCTCCAACTACTTTTGAAAGGGCAAGACGAACAGCAATCTCAGCATTAACATCTTCCCCTTTTTCGTAAAAGTATTCGATAAGGTTGACCAGAACTTCGGTGTCGGTCTCTGATTGAAATTTTATGCCGTTTTTCTTCAGATCTGCTTTTAACTCGGCATAGTTTTCAATGATCCCGTTATGAACAAGAACAAAATTCCCGTTCATTGAAGTGTGAGGGTGAGCATTCCGGTCACTTGGTTCGCCATGAGTTGCCCAACGTGTGTGACCTATTCCCACTGTTCCCGTAATATCGGAATTTAATACATGTCTTTCTAGATCTGAGACTCGTCCCTTGCATTTGTACATATTAAGCGTATGGTTGAAAATAGCCAAACCTGCCGAATCGTAGCCGCGGTATTCAAGTCGCTGAAGGCCCTTAATGAGAATAGGATAAGCCTCTTTATCCCCGATATATCCAACAATTCCACACATATTTCTTAATTTTTAATTGTTTCCAGTATTAGCAGTTTTTCCATTTTCGATATTACTTCATTTCCAAGTGCCTCTTTTTTAGCCATGTGATCTCTGATTGAGCTCACCTCGGCATGAGTTTCAAATTCGCCTCTGACATTATCGAAATCGAGTTGTTGGACGGTTCTGTCGCCATCCACTCCGAAACCGGTTTGTTTGATAAGAGAAAACTCTTTTCTTGCGTCATCATAAAGCAGATGGTCAATCTCAAGCACGGCTTTCATCCATTTTTTTGTAATTTCAATAACATCTTTGGGGGTGAAATCCTTTACCGATGTTCCGTAAAATTCTTCTATCTCATCAGCGGCCCATGACCATTCATAGGTATAATAGTTTTCGTGTATGGACCTTATTGAGGCATTAATCTCTTCAAGTGAATGGACCCCACCGTTTTCTATCGCATCAAGCAAATGGTTGATTGCGTCGGAAGGACAGATCATTCCTGTAAGATCGAGCCACCGACAGCCACTACCAAGTGGGGTGTCCTTTCGAAGGGCATCATGAATATCGTCAATGGAACCGATTGTTTTCCGCTGTATTCTGGTTATCATTGAGTTGCCTAAGAATTTCCAGATGGCTTTTTGGTAAAGCTCGATTCCCCTGAGTAGTGCACTATTTTTTATGATCATGCCATGATAGGTGTAGAAAGGAGCCGTATCGCCTGAAGCGTTTAATATTTCAAGTAGTATTGCCCTTCCTTTAATCATTTTCTGAATCGTATAAGGACTTAACAGATTAAAGTTGATTAAATCAAGTAGATTGGGGTCTTTTCGACGATCACGTTTGGGCCATTTCTGCGAGTCGCGAATTGTACCTATACTTTGCAGATTGATACCAGGTACCAACCGGCTTTCGTCTTTCTCTTCGATTAAATAGGAGAATGGAAAATCGGTAGTGTCAGAATGTCGGTAATGACGTCCCATGACCAATGAAAACGCCCCAATTCGGGATGGCCATAAAATATATGAATCGCTGGTTGTTTTTGCTCCCCGTTCTACAACACCCTGGTGAATAGGTCCCAATTTATAAAGATGATTGCTTTGGTTTGACCCGCTTCCCGCATTCATAAAGGAGAACAGTCCTGAGATCAGCAAGGTTGATTTGTGATGCGAAACGGTATAAGGCCCTGCAAAGATTGAGCAAGCCTCACCATGCAACCCCTGACAATTGGCAAAAAAGACCGATTCGACTGCTGAATAGTGTTTGTCAAGAATGCAACCTTGTCCGACAAAGCAGTTAGATATGAGCGTTGAATCGGTGATTCGTGTACCGGAACAAACAATGAAATTTTCAAGAATTACGCCCTGACCAATCTCTACAGGATCTGCAGCTGAACTATTTATGCTCCCGTTTACAAGTTTGGAAACTCCTTCAAGCGTTGCATATGCCCCGATTTTCACATTGCGCATAATGCCACAATTGATGATTTGAGCGCCTGGACCTACATCGCCAACAGAGTCAGAGATATAGTCAACATAGTTGGCAACGAGTTTTTCGATCACTTCAACAGCTTTGGTACGGTGACGATACATTGCCAGAATATACGCAACATGAGAGGAAAGGTGATCGTAAATTGGAATTTCCCGGCCACCTAATTCATTGATGACCTTAATACGGAGTCCGTTTCCGAACGAACTTTTGCTTTCAACAGCAAGTTGATTCAGGTTATGAATTACGACTCTCTCGCCAATTCTGTAGTTTGCAATATAGCTCTTGACACTGCTAATCAGTGCGTTGTTTTCAACTGTGCAATTATGGATATGTGCATTGGTGATTCCGGTTTTCATTTTTACTCCTCCAAAGAGAGTGATCTCTTCGTCGAAACGTCCAAGTCGGTTATACCCTGAGAATTTGGTATTTCTAACATTGTCGGGCAGGAAGTCTTCCACAACTTCGATGAGATTCCAATCTTCACAGTAACAACCTTGTATGATTAATTGGCCTATCTCTTCATTTGTCAATTTTCGGTATTTAAGTAGTCCCATAGCGTTGAGTTTTATCGTTTCTACGCAAAGGAAACTTAAAAGGATTCAATATCTGGTTAATATTAACAAAATTAACCTAACATTGTTTTGATAAACATTAATAAATAGTGTAATATTCTATAATATAGATATATATAACCTAACAAAAATTTAATATTTTTTAAGGTACCCTTACTTTAGATCTCCTGAAGAAATCCTGAAAGATTGTGGGATCGGTTTAGTCCGAGTTTTTTCCGGAGCCGGATTCTCGCGATTTCTGCACTTTCGGGTGTGATATTAATTAGTCCGGCTATATCTTTGGTCGATAAACCGAGGTGAATGTAGGCACAAAGTCTTTGATCTTTTGAGGTCAAGCCTGGAAATTTTCCGTTAAGACGCTCGAAAAAACCCTGGTGAATCTTTTCAAAATAGAATTTAAAATCATCCCAGTTAAATACCTGTCTGCGTTGATGTTCATCAATTTTAAGCAACATATCTGTCACTTTTTTCTGAATCGGCGAAGGAAGAGTAACCCTGATAACTGAAAGATTTTTACGGAGATAGAGTACCATCTCATTTTTTTGAGCAATCTGAATTAACGACGAGATCAATTCCCTGTCTTTGCCTGCGATTTCGTCCCTGTATTTTTGCTTCGCTTTCATTTCCCAGATTTGCTTTTCAGACATCTCCCTGATTTGTCCGAGGGCAGATTTCAGTCGTGTGATGTCCCGGATTGATCCCCGTTGGCCCAGGTAACTACCCATTCTGTCAAAAACTGCTTTGCTGTTTAACTCACACCAGCGCAATTGCTTTGTACGTGTAAGTAACCTGAAATCTATGGATTGCCCTATTTGCATAAAGGTGATTGAATCGCGTAAAAATTGACGGATTTGTGCCTCATCATCAGGGAAGACCACTTTATAGAACAAATTTGGATTATGGAAAAACTCATCAGCAGTGTAACCGGTTAAATCATTGCATGATGGTGATAACCATACAAAATCGCCTTTCGGATTGATCCAGAATTGCCAATCAGAAGCAAAATCAGAAATTAGCTGATACTTTTCCTTTTCTTCCTTGATGGACTTATTTTCTGTTTCCAGAAAGTAGTTCTTTTCACGAAGTATTGATAACTGTGCTTCTAGTTCCTTTAACCGAT
Source organism: Mariniphaga sp. (assembly GCA_025363795.1). Taxonomy (GTDB): domain Bacteria; phylum Bacteroidota; class Bacteroidia; order Bacteroidales; family Prolixibacteraceae; genus JAAFHB01. The sequence continues at coordinate 5,000 of JANYLE010000502.1, forward strand.
CCTCATCGTTCGGAGTAATATCGTTTTTCATACCAGTGATCCTTTCTCAATATTTTACCTAACATCAAAAGTATAAAAAACTATTAAATAAATTGTTAGTAGAGAATATCACCTATCTTTATTTTGTTCTATAGTACAAAAAAAGAGAAGTGTACTGGTAATATGTTCCGATAGTTTCAAATCTATGCTAAATCACTTCGGAATTAGCAGTCTTCTTTTAATTTTATGAAACAGTAATCAAAGCCAGACTCCGACAATTTTTCTCCGCTGTCTGGGATTCAGGAAAGGGAGTTTTTTTAGGTAATATGTGCCTCGTTAGCGAAAACGCTGCTTGAATATGGCGATTTAATGATTAGTTTTGTGTTTATAATAATTGTATTTAAAAAATTAACTTTATTCTTATGAAAGTATTAGTTTTTACTTTACTAGCGGTTATTGCACTTGCTTCTTGCAATCAAAAAACCTCAAATTCTACAATTAAGCCTGAGGCATTTCATAAACTGGTCGGTGAAAAGCAGGTAAACCTGTTTAAACTTAAGAATAAAAATGGATTAGAAATGACTGTCACCAATTATGGTGGGCGCGTGGTGTCATTAATGGTTCCTGACAAAAGTGGCAAAATGGAGGATATTGTACTTGGTTTTGATAAAATTGAAGGTTATCAAGGTCCCAGTGAAACTTTCTTTGGTGCTGCAATTGGACGGTATGGCAATCGGATTGCAAAAGGTTTATTTACAATCGACAGCCTTAACTACAAATTGGCTATCAATAATCCCCCCAATGCTTTACATGGTGGACCAGGCGGATTCTTTGCAAAAGTATGGGATGCTGTGCAAAAAGGCGAAAATGAAGTCGAGCTAAGCTTGGTATCTCCTGATATGGAAGAAGGTTATCCCGGCGAATTAAAAGTGACGATGAATTACCGGTTGACTGATGCAAACGAGTTCTCGATAACTTATCGTGCTGAAACCAGCAAGCCTACAGTAATCAATCTTACAAATCACTCATTTTTTAATCTTCACGGAGCTGGGAATGGA
>JANYLE010000047.1 GCA_025363795.1 Mariniphaga sp.
TGCCGATAAGGAAGCGATGCATATTCATTACATTACCGGCGGCGGAGGAAGCACACCGGCGCCGACGACTACGCCAATGGTGACATTGGTATCCGAAGAGATTTCCGTTTTACACGTTAATTATTCCGATTCTGCAACACCTGGTACGCACGCCAAACCTATCAATGTTGCTTTCTGCGAATTGTGGTACAAAGTGGGTGGTCCGGCACCAACCGGTCCCAACGATTGTCCTGCGCGATGCAATGTCTCGCGTTCGCACGAGCGCATCATCTTCGAACCCGATGACCGTGGCAAAACAGTGTATGGCTATGCACATTGGGTCAATAGAAATGGAAAGACCGGTCCCTGGAGCGGACAGATCACGGCCATCGTGCCGTAATACAAACAGAAAAGGAGCCGAAGCGATACGGCTCCTTTTTGTTGGGGGGAGGTTAGGGGTTTTTACGCCTGAAAGGATAACAAATAGAATAATAAAGCCCCTACTAATCAATCGACTAGTAGGGGCTTTCGTTTTTCAGGGACAATCAGGAGGTCACTTCTTTTTTTTTATCATTCAATTTTATAACTATCATATTATCCAATTCATGCCTCATATTTAAGTTTTTTTTGGATTCTTATTTTGTTATTGGTCACTTCAATTGAATAGCGGCGATTAAGCTGTTACTATTTAGTTGATTTCATTTATTAATTGTTCTTCCGTATTTTTTGTTTTGTCTCCTTTCATTAATCTCGCAGTTACTTTATTTAATTGTTCAGCATATTTATAGATATCATCTAATTTGCTGATTTCATATTTTGTTTCTTTTTTATTTTCATCAATTATTCCTAGAAACTTTTTTTCACCATTAAACCAAAGTCTGCAGATTGTCTGTCGTATAGTGTCATCAAGCAAAACACTGAAGAAGTTTTGAAAATCTCTATAGCATATTCTGTTACTTTCTACTTTTGTTCGCAGGATTGATTTGACAATAAAGAAACCTTCCATTTCTTCTTCTGTAGTCACTATTTTATTTTCATCTTCTTTTACTGGTTCTTCAACTGATTTTGCTTTTTCTGCATCATTTGCACTTTCGTTTACTAACGCAGCTTTAAGTCTATCACTAATGATGTCACTAATAAACTGATTTAATGATCTTTTCACTATTTCAGTAAACTGTGTCATTACTTTTTCAGTAGCCTTTCCAGAATAAACCTGACTGACAAAAAACTTTACGAAATTTGGTGTTGGCTCGGTTATTTCTTTCGTCAATATTCCTTTTATTTCATTTGAATATTTTAATTCACTCGCTGAACTAACGATACTACTTAAGTCAAAATATGATTTATGAAACTTTTTTAATTCAGAAACAACTTGTTCTTTCATGTTTGTGAAGTCAAATTCTAAAAATGGTTTCTCATCCATTTTATTTGTCTCCATGAGGTCAGTATAAAACCTAAATTGAATTCCATTTGTCAAAAGGCCAAATTTTGATTTTGTTGTATGAAAATATCGAAATAACTGCGAGTTATGAACATCTAAGTTTTCTCCCCACCATTTACATTCAATCAATATTATTGGTTGACCTTCTTTCATTATTGCATAGTCGACTTTTTCCCCTTTCTTTATTCCAATATCTGCTGTGAACTCAGGAACTACTTCGAGTGGATTAAAAACATCATATCCAAGAGCCTGGATAAATGGCATAATAAAAGCATTTTTAGTCGCTTCTTCAGTTTGAATTTGGTCTTTGAGTCTTACTACTCTTTCGCCGAGCTGTTTGATTTGATCTTTAAAGTCCATTTTATTAAAATTTAAGATTAGTATGTGTGTTATTTAATTCTGCAATTTTTTCAGTTAAAATTTCAATCTTCTTACTTAATTGAGATACTTCCTCTTGTAAATCATCATTATTATCACTTACCATTGCATCAACAAAAATTGAATTGACTAATGATAAACCTAAAATTCCACCGCAAAGCAATAGAATAATGAAATAAAGTTTTGAAATAAATGCAATAAATGGACTTGTTCTACTTGCAATTAAATCAGGTATTTCATACCATGCTTCAATTGAAAACAGTCTGAAAATAGTATAGAAGGAATGTGCTGGATTGTCAAAATATTCTGGTGCTATGTTTTTATATAGCGAACATGTTACCAGTGATATTACAAAAACCAATATGAAAAAGCCTGTAAGAACAAGATATGAGGCTTTTAAAGCACGTTGAATTGAAGAAACTAACGATGATACATTTGGGAAAAATCGAACTAGTCTGAAAAATTTAAAGACTCTAAAAACCCTGAGCGATAAGAAAATATTCAACTGTAAAGCACTGTCATTATAAAAGATAACTGCGATTGAGGGAATTGCAATAATGACTAAGATGAAATCTAATTTGTTCCAACCAACGGATATATATTTTTTAAATCCATATTCATCAACTTTAATGAGCATTTCAATAACAAACAAAACAGTAAAAACTGGTTCAAAATAATCAAGAGTATTTCCATTTAATTCAAATTCCTGAATAAAAATAAGGAATGCATTAGCAATAATCAATCCTAAAATGAAATACTCATTTAGAAAAATATGTTTTATTCGATGCATTGTTCTTAAATGGTTAAAAGTTTAACGTCCAAAGGGGATCGCCAAATTAATAATTTTAAATCAAATAATGAATTTGCCTCTATAGTCGAACAAAGTTAGCGATAATAATTTTAAAGATATGTCGCCTAATAATTTTCTTTATTTTTTATTTGAGTTTTCTTTTTTGATTTTTAACTATTCTTTTATAGCCAGGCAACTTAAAAAGTACATCAAATGCTTCCCGGGGTAAAGTCTGCTAAATCTTCAAATTTCAATGGGTTCTTTTATTTTCGCGATCGGAACAATTGCTGTTCGGAAGCTGGTTTCCGAAGCCCTTCAGGCTTTTATTCTCTCTAACTAATCGATGCCCAGTTTAGATGGTTCTTCTTTAAGGCGATTAACTGTTTTTTCAGGATATCGTTCTGGGGCTGTTCGAGCATCGGATCTTCGGCAATAATCGTTTCGGCAATATCACGCGCATACTGGAGGATCTGACCATCCTTGGCAAGGTTGCTTATCTTCAAATCAAAGGCAATACCGCTCTGTTGTGTTCCCTCGATATCGCCAGGACCTCTTAGTCGCATATCGGCTTCGGCAATTTCGAATCCGTCGTTGGTATTAACCATCGTTTCGAGCCGTTTCCGGCTGTCAACTCCCAGTTTAAAGCTACTCATCAGAATACAAAATGACTGCTCTGCACCACGTCCTACACGCCCGCGCAGCTGGTGCAGTTGTGACAGACCAAATCTTTCGGCGCTTTCGATGATCATCACCGACGCGTTGGGGACATCGACACCCACTTCAATAACCGTGGTCGCAACAAGGATATTGGTTTCGCCCCGTTTGAACCGGAGCATTTCAGCCTCCTTGGCAGCAGGTTTCATCTTTCCGTGAACCATCCCAATTTCGTAATCGGGCGAAGGGAAAAGCTTTTTGATCTGCTCGTAACCCGCTTCGAGGTTCTTAAAGTCGAGTTTTTCCGATTCGGTGATCAGCGGAAAGACAATGTAAATCTGGCGGCCAATCGCAATCTCTTTCCGGATAAACTCGTAGAGCAGGGCTCTTTTATTCTCGAAATAGTGCATGGTCTTGATCGGTTTTCGGCCCGGCGGCAACTCGTCGATCACCGAAACATCAAGATCGCCATAAACAGTCATGGCCAACGTCCGTGGAATAGGGGTGGCTGTCATGACCAATACATGCGGTGGGATAAAGTTCTTGCGCCACATTTTGGCACGCTGCGTCACGCCAAAGCGGTGTTGCTCATCGATTACAACGATTCCAAGCGATTTAAACTGAACGATATCCTCGAGCAAGGCGTGCGTTCCGATCAGAATATGCAACTGACCGTTAAGCGATGCTTCATGGATAACAGCCCTTTCCGACTTTTTGGTCGAGCCTGTTAATAGTTTAACATTCACAGGCATATCGCCCAGGAATTTTTGAATCGATACGTAGTGCTGATTCGCAAGGATTTCTGTCGGAGCCATTATGCAACTCTGAAATCCATTGTCTAACGCGATGAGCATCGACATCAGTGCAACCATCGTTTTCCCGCTACCGACATCTCCCTGCAATAACCTGTTCATCTGCCGACCCGAACCCATATTCTTCCGGATCTCCTTCACCACTCTTTTCTGTGCGCTGGTCAGCTCAAACGGTAAATGATGGTAAAAGAACTCGTTAAAGTAGTCGCCGACAACTGAAAAGACATGTCCCCTGAATTTTTTATTCCGGTCTTCTTTAAGGTGAAGCAACTTCAGCTGGATGTAGAAAAGCTCCTCGAATTTGAGCCGGTATTCCGCTTTCCGAAGTATTTGAGGGTTTGCCGGAAAATGAATGTTGATCAACGCTGGTTCAAGTCCTAAAAGGCCAAGTTTTTTAACCAGCCAGGCAGGCATTGTTTCAAAAATATTTCCTTTGGCAAGCTGGAGAGCAGCGTACTGAAGTTTGAGAATGACTTTTGAATGCAGGAAATTGCTTTTGAGCTTCTCCGAAGTGTTGTAAAAGGCCTGGATATAGCCATCTGCTTTTGAAGTTTCGGCAGGTTTCTCATCCATCTCGGGATGAACGATACTAAACTGGCCATTAAATTCGGATGGTTTTCCGAAAACGATGTATTCAACCGTTGTTTTTAACGTCTGTTTGGCAAATTTGATGCCCTGGAACCAGATTAGTTCAAGAAGTCCGGTGCCATCCGTCAGGTAAGCAACCAATCGTTGATTGCGTCCGGTACCAACCAATTCCATTCCGGTAATCTTTCCTTTTACCTGGATGTAGGGCAAGCTGCTGTTGATCTCGCGGATCGTATAGAACTTTGTCCGGTCGACATATTTATACGGAAAGTAATAAATCAGATCGCCGATAGTAAATACTTTCAGCTCCTGGTTAAGAATTACAGACTTTCGGGGTCCGACTCCCTGTAGAAATTTAATATCCTGTGCTAGTATTCCCGACATAAAGCAAACTTACATGAAAAAACCGTTCCTCCAACTCCTCAATTCCATTTCAGATTTTATTTATCTGTATTCTTTGTTAGTTTTGACGCCTCAAACCCTTAAACATGAAGTTTCGCACGCACAGCCGGTTAGCCTATCTCAAAAGAGCACGTCATCGTGGCGGACATGGCATTCACTCGCCATTTTTATTCCGGCTGATCACTTCGGTTGTCGAGGACAAAAGAAGGATTCCTGAATATAGGCTTTTCAAGCGATTAAAGAACAGGGCATTGGATCTGCTGGGCGAAATTACTGATCCTTCATTGAATGAAGCTTATGAACTGTTTTCTCTTGCTCCGGGGAATCCCAAACAATTTTATAAAAAAGTAGAATTACCGCTCCGTTACAGCACCGTCGTATTTCGGCTGATCCGTGATTTTAAACCCGCTGCCATCCTAAATTATGGCCCGACGTTGGGGATTAATCCGGCAGTTATGGCCACTGCCAACAAAGAAAGCCAGGTTGGCCAGGTGGTTAGTGATCAATTGTCTGAATTATTTTGTACTGAACTGTTCAAAGATTTTCCAAATCCCAATATCCGATTTTCGACTGAAAATGGTGTTGCTTCATTTGATCCGGGGTTTATTGTGATTAATTATCCTTACAATCCTGAGCTGTCCGGAAAAATTGTCCATCACCATCTTACCCGGAATGGTGATGATGATGTGTTGATTATCAGAGGCATTCATGAGTCACAAGAGATGGAGGAATTATGGCTTGAACTGATTGCCAACGTGAATGTTCGTGTTTCGCTTGATCTCTTTGAAATTGGAATCGCCCTATTCCGTAAGGGATTACAGAAAGAAAATTTTGTATTAAAATACTAAAAAAACATAAATTTAATTGGTTTAGACTATAATTATAGTCATGTGAGCTTATTTTATTTATTTTTATGCCTTGTTACCAAAAGCCAAAATTACCGGTTCTTATCATTTATTAATCATACGCTAAGAGCTACTCAACTTTCTCAGCTTGTCATATCTATGAGTTAATCCGATTATTATGAAGAAAAAAAGAACGTTTATTGTCCTGGGTGTCCTAATTGTCCTTTTATCCCTTGTTTATTTTAGGATGAATAAAAAGTCAGATACAGAGGTCATTACCTGCAAAGTCGTTAAAGGTCTCATCGAGATTAAAGTGCAGACTTCGGGTCAGCTCGAAGCTGAAAAATCTGAAAATATCGTAGTGCCATCTGAGTTAGCCAGTCGTAATGTCGGTATTTATGAAATTAAAATAGCCGATTTGATTGAAGAAGGCAGTGTGGTAGATTCCGGACAGTTTATTGCAACCCTCGATCATAAAGTAATTGAGGAGGTGTTGACAAAGGCGAAGGAAGAAATGGACCTGGCCTTGGTTGCCTTGCAGGATGCCAAAATGGATTCGAGTCTTACGCTGAGTAATTTTCGGGATCAATTAATTAATTCCACCTCTGATGTGGAGGAAAAAAAGATCATTGTTGCAGAGTCAGTATACGAATCTCCGTCGGTTATAAAGAAAGCTGAGATGGATCTTGAAAAGGTCGTAAGAAAACTGGAACAGGATAAAAAAGGATTCGAACTGAAGGAGAGACAGGCAAAATCAAAGGTGGATAGAACCGCATTAGAATTGCAGCAAAAAAATCAAAAGATTGACGAGTTGATGAAATTGTCAGATGCCCTTACAATCAAAGCCCCCAAAAAGGGGATGGTCATCTATGCCAAAGACAGGATGGGCAGTAAAATCCAGGTCGGTGCCAGCGTAAGTACCTGGAATCCGATTATTGCCACGCTTCCCGATATGACGAAATTGATTTCAAAAACCTATGTGAACGAAATTGACATTTCCAAAATAAAAAATGGTCAGAAAGTAACGCTGAGTATCGATGCCTTTCCTGAGAAAGAGCTTAAAGGTGAAGTGTTCGCAGTCGCAAATATAGGTCAGCCAATGCCGAAAAGTGATGCAAAAGTCTTTGAGGTAAAGATCAGGGTTTCCGGATTTGACCCACTTCTTAAGCCTGCCATGACAACAAGCAATACCATTGTAACGGGAGTATTCAACGACCAGTTGATTATTCCTTCGGAGGCGGTATATGCTAATGATTCAGTTAAATATGTTTATTTGAAAAAGAAGGATATCGTCAGGCAAATTGTTGATCTTGGTGGTGAAAACGAAAATTATATCATCGTAAATAAGGGATTGGCTGAAGGGGATGAGTTGACACTCAATGAACCCGAAAAACCTGGAGATATTAAAACGGTGGGATGGGAGATTTATAAAGAGCAAAAGGTCAAAGTAGAAAATGAGAAGCAGAAACTATTGGAATCAATAAAGAAGAGTCCGATAGGATCCGTTACAGGCGGCACAGCAGTTGGTAACAAAAGCCTTAATTCCAAATAACTGATTAATTATTTGACCAGATGAACGCTAAAGCTTATTACCAACGATATTCATATAATGTTCTGATTGCTGTTGAAGCAATTTTTGCAAATAAGATAAAATCACTGTTGACTGCACTGGGAATCATTTTCGGTGTTGCGGCTGTGATTAGTATGCTAGCAATCGGGAACGGTGCCGAACAGGAGATCCTTGAACAGATTAAAATGGTAGGGGTCAATAATATCATTATCACGCCGATCCTGCCATCCAATCAGGCAACTACAAATGATCAAAAGAGTGCTGCTGCAAGCGATCCCACGCAGCAGCAATCGGCGAGTAAAACAAAATTCTCAAAAGGTTTAACCCTATTGGATGCAGAATCAATAAAAGAAATCATTCCTACGGTAAAGGATGTTTGTCCTGTCATTACATTCAATTATTCTGCGATTCTTAATGACAAGAGTAGTCCGATTAAGTTGGAAGGGACTACGAATACCTATTTCAGTTTGTTTGATATCAGGCTTGAATCGGGCAC
>JANYLE010000172.1 GCA_025363795.1 Mariniphaga sp.
AACTTACGCGGGATGCGGATTTGGTTTAAAACATTGTGACGAAGAACATCCTTGTCCGTTGCACGAACAATTTGCACCTATCCGCAATTCGATCAGTGATCTTATTACTTTAAATACGGTGCAAAGTCTTGCGCGCGATTACCATGGCTTGGATAACCTGATACCTGGCAGTTTGAGGCGGTAATCATTAAAATAATTGGCTTTATGACGTTAGGCATGGGTAATAGGAGAATTGAGATATAAGTCAAAGAATAAAGGTTAAAGTTAAAAGAAGAAAGGTTAAAGTTAAAAGGTTAAAGGTTAAAGTTAAAAGGTTAAAGGATAAAGTTAAAAGACAAAAGGATAAAGGTTAAAATTCAAAGGTTAAAATTCAAAATATAAAGACAAAAAGCAAAAGATTAAAGTGTTCAACCTTTGTTTGCATTCAAAATAGGTTAGCAGCTGATTCGTTCAATGCACTTTAACCTTTCTACTTTATCCTTTAATCTTTGAACCATCTGAAATAAAGGCATGTTTCATTTTTACCCATACGAACCATCATCGTGCCAAATAATTCCTTTCCCATCCTTTATGTGCAAATCACCAGGTAATTGTTTTTAAGCATGAAATTAACTTTCCGGAGGTTATTTGTCCTATTCCGGTGCATATTTTGAAATTTCCATGGCTCAATTGTATTTTTCCGGCAGGAGTAATAAAATTTCCGGAGGTCATTTGCATTTCTTCAATGCTCGTTTTGAAGTTTCTGAAGCGCTAATGTATTTTTCTATTGGAAGAGATGAAGTTTCCGGGAGGTATTTGCATTTTTACGGCACACGATTTCAACTTTCCGGAGTTCATTTGCATTTTTAGGGGTGGTTATTTAAAAAGGGGAGGAGGGAAAGCAATTTAAATAAAAAGAGCTGCAATGGAAATCTCATGAATCCTTAAAAGGCTGTTTTCAGATTCATTATTGTCCTTTTGCAGCTCCTTGTTTTGTGATCAGCTAATTCTTATACATTTTAAAAATAATTCCGGATACCTGTCTGAATTCTGGTGAATTGGCACCAAATACGGATCTGATATAGAGTTTAGTTTCCTTCCCTATCGTTACCAGGCCAGTCGTTTTATCATAGAATTCAACTCCCCGCGCAATGCGGACATTCTCCAGCATATTTTTGGATGTCTTGGCCGCTTTATTGGAAGCATCCAATACTGTATAAAAAGCGCGGAGTGCATCAAGTTTAATTTCCGGTTCATTCGGATCATATTGCGGAATTTGTTCCAGCCGGCGAATGTACTTGTCAAAATTATTCAGCCGTTCATCGAAAGTCAACTGCGAAACCGAATTTTGTTTTGGTTCAGGTTCTCCTTCAACCTTGGGGGTTAGCGGGGGTTTCTTGCCTGCACGCTGGCCTTTCAGCTTTCGGGAAATCTGAGCCACCTCTTCAATAACCATGGGTGTTAAACCCGATGATTTTAAGGAATTAAATGAGTTGGTAATTAATCGGTTTAAAGTTTTGTAGGTCACTACCCTTTGGTCGAGAATATGGGTGTTGGACGATTCTGCCAAATTATAGTTGGTGATCTGAACTTTTGAAGTGGCATATTTTGCCTCGAGGGCTGCCTGTGTAAATTCGTTTCTGGAAGGGTTGTATTTTGACGGGTAACCCTTTACCGCAGTAATCAGATGATCAAAACCTGTTAAATTTCCAAGATGTCCGGAATCATTTATGCTCATAATCTCAAATTTTTAAATTAGTATTGAATTAGTTAAATTATCATATGTCTAATTTAACCCAAATGCCGATAAAAAGCAATCCCCCCATTTAAAAAAATGTTTAATAACATGTAATAGTATTAAATGCAGTCAGGAGCAAGCATCGTTTTCTAACCAGTTGCTGTTTAATGGCTCCGAATTGAACCTTGTGATGCTAAGTGTTATAAGAAATGCATATTAAAAAATGCGTTTTTTTGTATTGTATTGAAGAAAGAAAATGAAAATCAGTAACACTTCCGGGATGAAAGAGGATGCTTCGATGATTATTAATTTATTTTTATTTTATCCTTTTTGTACAAAGCAACACGACGATTCTGAATTAATGTCGGGTGAACGCTGTTTATGAATATTAGGTGTCGCTTTATTAATGGCATTCCGAAAATCAATTTTAATTTTTGTATTTTCGGCTATTCAATTATCAGCTAAAGTTCAGCATTTTATTGATGGACAAAAGACCATATCGTTTGAAACTCCAAATCTTAAAAAATTGTTGTTATGAAACAGAATGAGACCTCTACAAGTGCAGGAAAATCTCCTTTCCGTCAGACCCATTCGGCAGCCATTCGCATCTGGCACTGGGTAACTTTTCTGACCATCACGTTTATCCTGCTAACTGTTTTATTCGCATCGACCTTACTTAACCCGAGGGCAAATGGCGTGGTGGTGCAGGACATGTTGAAAGAGAAGGGTGCTGTGATTAACAACGACCAGGCATTTTCGGTGGCGCATATTTTCGACGATAAAATGTGGGACCTGCACAAATTACTGGGATACGGATTATCGTTTTTGTTGCTTTCGCGAATCGTGATTGAATTTACCCAATCGAAGGAGGAAAAGGTGCAGTCAAGGATGAAAAATGCCATCAACTTATTCAAACAAAACGATCCCAACAAACAGGAGTGGAAACATTACCTGATCGTGAAATGGAGCTACTCGCTGTTTTACCTGCTCCTTCTTTATATGGCACTTACCGGGTTGTCGCTTGCCTTTGGCCATGAGTTGGGTCTGACACGACCAACCAATCATTTGATTAAAGAAATTCATGGTTTCGGTCAGTACCTCATGTATGCTTTTATATTTTTTCACCTTTGCGGTGTGATTTATGCCGATTTAGGCAAGACAAAGGGAATTGTTTCAGGGATGATAAATGGGGATAGCGAAAAGTTGTGATCTGCTATCCCGAAAGTGAATGGAGCGGAAACGGTCAGTCGTAATGATACCTGCAACTATAAATCAGGATTTCGTTATCGCCTACCTGGTAAACTAAACGATGTTCGCGGTCAATCCTTCTGGACCAATAACCGGCAAGATCGAACTTCAAAGGTTCTGGTTTTCCAAGACCCTCATAAGGTGTGCACTGAATCTCTTTGATCAGATCATTGATCTTTCTGAGGATTTTTTTATCTGCTGTTTGCCAGGAAAGGTAATCTTCCCAACTGTTCTTTGAGAATACAATTCTCATCTTAATCTTCAATTAATGGGTTAATGCTGGTTTCGCCTGCCTGCATTTGTGCAATTGATTCGTATAGCCTCTCTGCGTTTTTCTTTGAGCCAAGCAAGTGCATCGTTTCCATAATTGAATTGTATTCTTCGAGTGAAATCACAACAGTCCCTTTACCTGTTGCCCTTTTGATGATTAATGTTTCATTATTCATCTCAACTTCGTCCAGGTATTTCTTCAATCCATTCCTGAATTCTGTATAATTTGCAGCAATCATTGAATATGTTTTTAATTAGTTACAAATATAGGTACTTATTTAAGGACTTACAAATATCAAAACCCGGTATCATTGGAACTTTTTCTTTACTTTTTATCGATCAGATGATTTAAAAACTTAACCGCTGAATCAACATCAAGGCGCTTTGCGATGATATGCTTCGTCGGATCGAGAATATAGATGACCGGGGTACTAAAAATATCGTAAAGTGAGTGGAAATTGGAGGTCACCGAAGGATCCCAGACGTTGGTCCAATCGTAGATTTTATATTCGCTGATGGCTTTCATCCAATCCTCTTTTTTATTCTGGGTACAGACCGCATAAATTTCGACCCCTTTATCCTTGAACGGGAGGTACAAATCTTTATAAAGCAATGGCGTAGTTTTTTTACAATGACTGCAATTGGGTTCCCAGAAATAGAGAATTGTATATTTCGCGTTCATTTGTCGCAAACTGAAAAACATCCCTTCGGAGTCGGGAAGTTTTAATTCGGGTGCGAGTTTCCCAATCAGGTTTGGTTTTGTAACGCGCACCTTCTCTTTTACCTTGGCCAGCGCTGCAGAATCGAGCCAGGCCTCTTTGTCGTTTAGGAAATAACGATCGGCGATCTCAACGAATAGTTTATCCATTCCCATCACTTCCGAAGTTACACCATCATTAAGCCGGTTAAGTGAAATATAGCGATACATCTCCTCAT
>JANYLE010000108.1 GCA_025363795.1 Mariniphaga sp.
TGGCTGAATAAAAACAATCTGATTAAAGTGGAATTTGAAAAAGACGATGTGAAAGCAAAAGGTTTCAGTTATGAAAATTCTTTACTTTACGGTGCTTCGCGAGAAATTCCCGGATCTGTTTTTGAAACCATCCTGGATTTGACCCATCCACTCAATTACGGATACAAATCAGATCGGCTTCCTATTTTTAAAGACAACAGTATTATCCAGGAAAAGGCTGAAAATTTATCGGCCAACTATCCGGCTTTGTATACAAAAGCTCCTTTACTTGATGGGTTTGCTCCTGCTGGTTTTGTTAGATCTTTGGGAGGCACTCCGGCGCTAGGAATTTTCAGTTCAAAGAGAGGACGCATTATTGCTTTTTACAACAACTCAAATTTCAGGAGATACTGGCTTGGCACCAATCGTCAGTTTGCCAATAGCTTATTCTTTGGCGATAAAATTCGTTTATCATCAGGATCCGGCAGAGAGCAATAAGCTGTCAGTATTTTTTTAATTTTGAATTTTCCTTAAAACCCCTTTCACTTATTAAGGTGGTGGTTTTTAGGAAAATTCATTTTTCATATCATTTGCATTCGTCAAAAGCTATTAGTTGCTAATCTCAATAGAATCAATTAGTCTCTGTTCATGAAAAAACTTGTTCGTTTATTAAATATTGCCTGCATTTCAATCTCGAGTATTAGCATTATTTTTTTTGTACTTACATCCTATCAACTGATTCAACTTGATTCATTGTTTTTTACCCTCTTTCGTGTTTTCAATGTCGTATTATTTTTATTACTGGCATATCAACGAAGATCATTGACAGGCTGGATTTTGGTAAGCATTATCGCTGGTGCTGAATTTGGTTACGATCTGCCCGAAATTGGGAAAAATATGCAGTTCTTAAGCGAGATTTTTCTTCGCCTGATCAAAACCATTATTGCCCCCTTGATTTTTGCAACCCTGGTAAATGGCATCGCAGGCCATAACGATTTAAAACTGATTGGCAGGCTCGGCTGGAAATCAATTCTTTATTTTGAGATTGTTTCAACGATAGCTCTGTTTATCGGACTTCTGGCGATCAACATCAGCAAAGCAGGTGTAGGAGTTGTATTACCCGCTGAGGTAAATGCTCCTGATGCGATCGCTAAAGTACATACATGGTCCGGGTTCTTTCTGAATATGTTTCCCGAGAATATTGCAAAGGCAATATTTGATGGCAATATTCTTCAGGTGGTAGTCTTTAGTATCCTGTTCGGAATTGCGGTCGCAAAATTAGGTGACCGGTATCGCGGAACAATGTTGCGCTTTACTGAAGGTCTTGCGGAGACAATGTTTAAATTTACACACATCATCATGTACTTTGCTCCTGTAGCTGTTTTCGCGGCAATTGCCTTTACGATAGGTCATCTGGGACTGGATGTGCTGTCAAGTCTGTTGAAATTGCTGGCTACTTTATACGTTGCATTGCTTGTTTTTCTTTTGGTGGTTATCCTTCCACTGATGTTCTTTTTGAAAATTCCGATCAAAAAATACCTATTGGCATTGAGTGAACCGGCATCCATTGCTTTCGCAACTGCCAATTCCGAATCAGCATTACCTGCCGCTCTCGAATCGATGGAACGGTTTGGTGTTCCGCGCGAAATCGTCGCATTTGTAATTCCAACAGGATACAGCTTTAATCTCGATGGTACTTCCCTGTACCTATCCCTTGCCTGCGTATTTGTTGCACAGGTAGCCGGGATTGATCTTCCGATTGGACAACAATTGGCAATGTGCTTTATTCTAATGCTCACAAGCAAGGGTGTGGCTGGTGTTTCGCGTGCTTCGCTGGTCGTTTTGCTTGGCACCCTGTCGAGTTTCGGACTTCCGGCTACTCCCGTATTTTTAATATTGGGTATTGATGTATTGATGGATATGGCCCGCACAACTGTAAATGTGATTGGTAATTGTACCGCAACCGTGGTGATGGCTAAATGGGAAAATTCATTTGACGAGCAGAAGGCAAAGAACTTTACAAATGAAATTTAGTAATCGGAATAGCTTAAACCACTAATTTATATTTCTTCGAAATGTGTAATCCGTAAAAAAAAATTAATCAATATTTGAATAACAAAAGTGATAAAGCCAACAAACTGAAAATTCATCAACATACCAACAACTGTCATTTTAAACTTCCTTAATATACTCAGCGATTTATTCAGAGTTTTATTTGAATATATGTTTCTTATTCTTGAAATGACAAAAATTACAGATATTAATCGAGTTATGTTTGGCTTTAGCACATATTGCAAAAAACCATCCAAAATGGATCACAGAGAAGATATACCTACCGAGAATGTCTTCACATTTTTCAAATCTTCCAACTGAAAGTACTAAAGCGATTATTTACCTGATCTGGCTCTGACTGCTTCAATTTATGATGCGGATAAGGTGAAGTTTCAATTCTGCTCGGGCTCTGAAGATGGAAAAGAGCCCGATAGTTTAATTATTAGCGGGAATTACCATATTTTATTAGAAGCCAACCTATTCTTCCGATTATTCCAGCAAAGTCATCAAAATCTAAATAAAAGGAGGTTTTTACAAATATGATGTCCTAAACTTTCACTATAAGAGAGCATTAAGAATAGAACCTGTGAAAAATAAGATAAAGAACTCCATTCAAAATCGGGTTCAATAAAATAAATTTCAAAATTAGCTTTCTATTTGTACGTATTTTGGGTGAATTTAAAAAAAATACCGTTATAAATCAATGATTTATAACGGTATAACAATTTAAAAGTGACCCCACCGGGATTCGAACCTGGATCAAAGGAACCGGAATCCTCCATTCTATCCATTAAACTATGGGGCCATTTCTCAAAGCGGTTACAAAAGTAGCATAATTCTTTGAACAGAAAATGGCAAGTAATATTTTCATTCCAAAATAGGGAGATTTAGATCTTGTATATTAAGTTTTGAGGTAATTAGCCTAAAATCCTCATCAGGGACCTTGATTGGAGTCTAAAATATTACCTTTGTACCGCACCCTAAATCTAGAGAGTATGACACCCGGAGAATTGATTTTTAAATTGCGCGAAGAGTTCAAACAATATATAACACCATTTAAATCTGCCACTTACAACTCAAATCCCGTCGTTGAAAAAACGATAGGCCATATCGAGAAAGTTGTTGAAAATATCCTAATTTTGGCTGATTCACAGGAATTAAGCGAAAATGAAAAATTTATCGCTGAAATTGTTGCTCAATTCCATGATATCGGTAGATTGTGGCTTTTACTGCCAGAAAATTCTGAAAGCAAAATTACAGATCATGCCGAGGCAAGTCTTGAATATTTAAAAACCAACTCAGTATTCGAACTCCTTGATGAAACTTCGCAAAATATTGTAATCCAAGTTATTAAAAATCACAATAAGCCGGATTTACCAAAAAAAGATAGTGAAGCAATTCTTTTCTATGTTAAATTATTGCGTGATGCCGATAAGTTGGATTCATGGCGGGCAACTGCAGAGTACATCACCAGAAAAGGGGGAAAACCCAATATGGCACTCGAGCTTGTGCTTTCAGATAAACCAGTTGTTACCCCATCGTTTTGCAAAACTATTATTGAGGGAGGTATTCCAAATAGAAGTGAAATCGTAACTTTCAACGATTTCCTTATTTTCCAGATGTCATGGATTTTTGAACTTCATTTCAAGAAAAGTTTTCAGA
>JANYLE010000151.1 GCA_025363795.1 Mariniphaga sp.
AGCATTGAACAGGTTGAGAACGATCTCGAACTGGAAACAGGCAAGATGATTGTCCATACTTTTGAGTCCCGAAATATTGATCCGATGCGTATTCCCGGCGTTTTGGTTTATGGACACGGCCCTTTTTGCTGGGGTAAAGATGTGAGCAGCGCCTTCGACCATACGGTGGTCATTGAAAAAGTTGCAAGGATGGCTTACCGTACTTTGGCACTGAATAATGTCAACCCGGTTGAGAAGCGGTTTCTCGATCACCATTTTTTTAACTAAACGAAATCGTGCACAAACAGGTAAGGCACCAGTTAAAACTCAGATTCATCAATTTCCATTATAATTTAATAATGAACAAACTAACAAAATCAATTCTCACTTCTTTCGTCATTTCAGGAGCACTCATTTTAGCTGTTTCATGTGCAAATATGAAGAATAACGACAATCAGAAGAAGCTTTTCGAAAAAGAGATCAACGGGAAACAAACGACCCTCTTCACCCTTCAGAATAAGAATGGGATGAAGGTAACACTGACCAATTACGGTGGTAAAATTGTCAATATCTGGGTGCCTGATAAAAACGGCAATCTTGCTGATATCTTACTTGGCTTCAATACAATTGATGAATACGTTAAAGGGTCGAAAAGTTTTGGAGCAACGGTGGGTCGTTATGCCAACCGTATTGCCAAAGCGACCTTTACGCTTGATAGTGTAGCCTATCAGCTTCCGGTTAATAACGGACCAAACTGTATTCATGGAGGACCGGACGGTTTTTATTCAAAAGTTTTTGATGCCAAAGAGGTTGAAACGGCTGAAGGCAAGGTCGTCGAAATGCATTATGTGAGTCCTGACGGCGAAAGCGGGTTTCCGGGAAAGCTCGATTTTAATGTCTCTTTCAAACTGACCGAAAAGAACGAATTGGTGATCAATTATACAGCGACAACCGATAAGCCGACCGTGTTAAACGTCACCAACCACTCCTATTTCAATCTCAAAGGTGAAGGGAAAGGTGAAATCACAGGCATTGAAGTTGTTGTAAACGGAGATAGTATTGCAGAGGTGGCCAATAAGGAGATGATCCCGACTGGTGTTTACCGTAATATATTGAATACACCTATGGATTTTAAAACACCACGGATTGCGGGTAAAGATATTGATGCCGATTACGACCAGCTAAATTATGGCGGCGGCTATGACCACGCATGGATCCTGAATAAAACGAAGAAGGGAGAATTGTCGTTTGCTGCAAGCGCTTACGAACCCGAAAACGGAAGATTTATGGAAGTCTATACAACGGAACCCTCAGTGCAATTCTTTACAGGAAATTCATTGAACGGCAGTCAGACCGGAAAGAGCGGGGTTGCTTATGCCAAAAGAACAGGGTTCTGCTTCGAAACGCAGCATCTACCTGACTCACCGAATCATCCCAATTTCCCCTCGACGGTACTTCGTCCGGGCGAAATCTTTAATTCAACTACCATCTTTAAATTCTCGGTCAAATAGTAAATTCAAAATAGTTAAAGGGTAAAGGTCATGGGACGAAATCCCAACAACACTTTACCCTTTAACCTTTTCACCTAAGCCTTGATTGATCTACCAACCAAGGTATTTATCGTCACTCCATAAAGTATCGGGATCGAGGTTTTCTTTCTCAATATCCCTGAAATAACGGTACGTTCCAACCTTTAAATCAACAGTTGATGCCTGATCGCAAACGATCAAACCATTTGGATGAAGTTGCAGTGCGGAAATTGTCCACATGTGATTCACACCACCTTCAACAGCTTTGTGCAAAGCACGGGATTTATTGTGTCCGGTAACGAGGATCAGCACTTCACGTGAATCCATTACCGTTCCAACACCTACAGTAAGGGCGAATTTCGGAACTTTGGTCACATCATTATCAAAAAAACGACTGTTCACCACGATTGTATCCTGGTTCAGTGCTTTATCTCTTGTTCGGGACGAAAGACTGGAACCGGGTTCGTTAAAAGCAATATGCCCATCGGCTCCGATACCGCCCATAAAAAGGTCGATACCACCGACGGCTTTAATTTTAGCTTCATAAGCTGCACATTCAACCTTTAAATCTTCTGCATTCCCGTTAAGGATGTTGACATTTGCAGGAAGTATATCAATATGGCTGAAAAAATTATCCCACATGAAGGAGTAATAACTTTGCGGATGTTCTTTCGGTAAACCCACGTACTCATCCATATTAAACGTGATCACATTTTTAAAGGAAACCTTCCCCTCACGATAAATATTGATCAACTCTTTATAGGTACCAAGCGGTGTACTCCCTGTAGGAAGTCCCAGAACAAATGGCTTGTCTGATGCATTCGTTACCTCGTTAATCCTTCTTGCAATATAGACAGCAGACCATTTTGCAACGTTAACTGCTTCTGATTGAATAATAAGTCTCATATTTTAAAGGTTATTTTTGAATCCTCAAAATTGGTTATTTTTTCCAAATAATTTGCTGATTTATTTACCGGACATTGTCAAAATGCCATTACTTTTCTCAAAATGGACAAAACATCCAACCCGAGAATG
>JANYLE010000153.1 GCA_025363795.1 Mariniphaga sp.
GTGAAAATACGAACTGAATGATGACTAATAATCCACGCAACCCCTTACCACCAGCACTAAACTGCTTCTGCTGCTTCAAAATAGTGGCAGGACTAAACCGGATAATATAAAATGCCGGGTAAATTCCGGCTACCACCCCAGTGAAAAGGGTGACTCCCAAAATCACAGGAGATAGTTTAAAAAGAAGCATTTGAATATTTAATCCTGAGTTTTGCTGAATCAGAATTGTGTTAGGATAGATCAATTCGACAATAACCAAAGCAAAAAAGAGCGAAATAAAGCTAATGGTTATTGATTCCGCCAATAACTGTCTGGACAATTCGCGCCGCTGCGAGCCCAATATTTTGCGGATGCCAATTTCGCGTACCCTTCCGGCTAAGCGGGCGGTCGACAGATTGGCATAGTTAATACAGGCAATCAAAATAATCAGGATTGAAATGCCTGCTATAATTAATAGTGTCTGAATATTAACATTTTGGGAATATTCATACTTCAGATGCGAAAACAGGTGAATGTCAGTAACTTTTTGCAACCTGAGTATAAAATATTCATCCTTGCTATTCATCTCTTCAAGGGTTATTCCGAGCGATTTTTCAATTTCCTCGCCGGCTTCACTTAAAAAACCCTTGAGTAATTTATCTTCTATTTTTGACAAACCCAGGTAAGCTGGAACAACCGGACTATTTAAATCAGTACCCTCTTTAAAACGTAGATAAGTATAGAGATAATGTGAAGTCCAATCGGGATGAGGGAACAACATGGAAGAAAGGGATACCAGCGATTTGTATTGAATGTGAGAATTTGCAGGGCAATCTTCGACCACCCCTGTAACAATCCATTTCTTATCATTTTCAATCCATCGTTTCTCCATTTCGATCCACTTCTTTTGTTTTTCAACGGTCAGAATTTTGCCAACTGCTCCATCGGGAAATAACTGTTTGGCAACAGAACGGGACAAAACAATCGAGTAAGGCTGACTAAAGCAAGTCTTCGGATCGCCTTCGATCAATTTAAACCCGAAAACATCAAAAAAAGTAGAATCGACATATAATAACGTCCGGCTTTCAAGTATTGTGGTAACAGGCGCTGTAACCGGAATATCGCGGTCATATTTAAAAATACGGCAAGCCTGTTCAATTTCAGGAACATATGACCTTAATCCAAAAGCAAACATAGGTGAAGTAACAGCCGCATTAGATTCCAAACCACCTAATTTAGATTCGACATACATCCGGTAAAGCCGGTCTGATGCCGGGTGGAAATCATCAAATTTTGATTGCTCCCGAATATATACCAATACCATTATAGCACATGCCATACCAACTGCAAGCCCAAAAACATTGATGAAAAAATATTCTTTGTTTCGAAGCAAATTCCGGATTGCAAGTTTTAGGTAACTTTTCATAAAACAATTACAAATTGGCGTTTGCGCGTGAATAACTCTCTGTTACAACATGTCCATCAAACAGGTGAATAATTCTCTGAGATCGTTGAGCCTGCATCAGCGAGTGAGTCACCATGACAATTGTTGTTCCCTCCTCATTCAGCTTGATCAGCAGTTGAATAATATCTTCACCATGCGTGGAATCAAGGTTTCCGGTAGGTTCATCTGCCAGTATTATCCGGGGTTTTGCAATTATAGCCCTGGCCACTGCAATACTCTGCTGTTGTCCGCCTGAAAGCTCATTGGGAAAATAGTTGGCGCGGTGATGCAGGTTAAACTTTTCAAGAATCTCGTCCACTCTCTTCGCCCGCTCCTTCTGTGGAATTTTTTGATACACAAGCGGTAATTCGATATTTTCCCACGCGGTGAGGTCATCAATCAGGTTAAAGCTCTGAAAAACAAATGCAAAATTATTCTTTCTGATATCTGTTCGGTTTCTTTCATTAATGTCCGAAACCAGTTTCCCATCCAGTAAAAACTTTCCCGAACTGGGTGTATCAATTAAACCAATGATATTGAGCAACGATGTTTTTCCGCATCCCGAAGGTCCCATGATACTCACAAATTCACCATCATTAACCGACAAATTAATGTTGTTCAAGGCTTTTGTCTCGACTTCCTTATTTCTGAAAACCTTACAAATATCAATTAGTTCAATCATTGTTGCTTATAAAAACAGTTAAAGAATTTGGTTATCCTATGCGAGTGAATGTGAGAATTCCGGCTCTAAAGTAGAAAAATAACCTCATTATAAACTCTGTATAGGTCATAAATCATACCACTAATTCAATTAATTCATTTTTAAACAATTACATATAATCGGTAAAAATTAATCGTCCGGATTCGTACAATTACTGACCGATTTCGTACATTTACATTTAAATATTCAAAGATGAATTCATCATTCAAACAAAAGAAATAAATCATCTATTACGATCATTAACAGACATATATAGATTTATTCAATTTGCTTGGTTGAATTCTTATTCATTGTGGCTTGGTGTTTGTATTTGAAAAATCAAAAAATCTGTTCATTATGGAGAAATTTGGAAAGATACTTGCAGTTGATGATAATGAGGACATACTGTTCTCACTAAGGTTACTCCTAAAACAACATGTAGAAAAAATCGTTACGGCCAATTCGGCAACAGAAATTCCAGAATTGCTTAAAAATGAAGAATTTGACGTGATTCTTCTGGATATGAACTTCACAAAGGATGCAATAAGCGGTCAGGAAGGTTTTTTCTGGCTGAAAAAGATCATTGAAATTGATCCGGACGCTGTTGTTCTTTTTATTACCGCTTACGGGGATGTGGAGAAGAGTGTCAGAGCCATTAAAGAAGGTGCATCGGACTTTATCCTTAAGCCATGGCAAAACGAAAAATTACTGGCGACTATAAATTCAGCGCTTAACCTGCGAAAATCGAAAAAAGAGATTGAACAACTTAAAAGCCGGGCAAAAGCAATCAACAACATGATGAACCGAACGTTTAAGGATTTTATCGGGAATTCCGCTGAAATGCAAAAAGTCTATACTTCTATTTCGAAAGTGGCTGCTACTGATGCAAGTGTATTGATCCTTGGAGAAAACGGAACCGGCAAAGAGCTTGTGGCAAGAGCATTACACAGCAACTCAAACCGATCGGACGAATGCTTTTGCAGCGTCGATTTAACCTCTATCAGCGAATCACTTTTCGAGAGTGAATTATTTGGTCACACAAAAGGCTCATTTACTGATGCAAAAGCTGACCGGCCGGGACGATTCGAAATTGCTTCAGGCGGAACACTCTTCCTTGACGAGATCGGAAACCTGCCAATGCCTCTCCAGGCTAAGATTCTTACCATGCTCGAACGCCGCGAAGTAACCAGAGTAGGCTCCAACAAGCCTATCCCCATCGATATCCGTTTAATCTGCGCCACCAATATGCCACTTCATCAAATGATTGAAGAGGGAAAATTTCGGCAGGATCTTTTATACCGCATTAATACTGTTGAGATTGATCTTCCGCCTCTCCGTGAACGATATGGTGATATTCCTTTATTGGCAATTCACTTCTTCCAGATTTACGCTAAAAAATACAAAAAGCCACTGCGGGGATTTACCAAAGATGCCATGAAAAGATTAGAAGAAGCCAGCTGGCCCGGCAATGTAAGAGAACTGCAGCATGTGATTGAACGGGCTGTTATTATGACCGAATCAGAATGGATCAATCCTGGTGATCTGCAAATGAGGGCCGTAAATAAGACTTCCGACGAACTGGATCTGGAAAATTATGAACTTGATAAGGTTGAAAAAACGATTATTATTA
Source organism: Mariniphaga sp. (assembly GCA_025363795.1). Classification (GTDB taxonomy): domain Bacteria; phylum Bacteroidota; class Bacteroidia; order Bacteroidales; family Prolixibacteraceae; genus JAAFHB01. The sequence continues at coordinate 3,754 of JANYLE010000153.1, forward strand.
AAGTGATGAAAATGCATCAGGGAAACATATCGAAAGCAGCAAGCGAACTTGGGCTGACCAGAACTTCCCTTTACCGTAGAATGGAAAAATATGGGCTCTAAAAATTTCAGAATATCCCTTATTATCAGAGTACTGGCAATAGTTGCAAATATCTTTGTGATAATTTGGCTGCTATTTTCAACCAGCTATTATTTCACGATGCTATTGGCTGTTGCCATTGCAATCTACCAGGTTATCATGCTCATCGACTATGTCGAAACAACAAATACCCTTCTGACCAACTTTCTGGAATCCCTGAGATACTCTGATTTTTCCAGAACCTTTGAAATTAAAGGATTAGGCCATTCATTCGATCGTATGACTGAAGCCTTCAGCGTGGTTATCAATGACTTTAGAAAAGTCAGGGAAGAGCGCGAACAAAACTATTTTTACCTTCAAACGGTTGTTGAGCACATTGGAATCGGGCTAATCAGCTACCGGCAAGATGGTGTTGTTGAATTGATTAACAACTCGACAAAAAAACTCTTTAAAATTACCAGTCTAAAAAATCTAAGCGAATTGGAGAGTTTTTCTCCCGAACTTGTCTCAAAATTGAGGACCATTTCGAACGGAGAAAGTATCATGGTAAAAATCCAGAAACAGGATGAAATTCTCCAACTGGCCATTTTTGCTACTGAATTTAAAGTCGCCGACCGGCTCATCAAAATGGCAACAATTAAGGATATCCAGAATGAGTTGGAAGAGAATGAGATGGAAAGTTGGCAAAAACTGATCAGGGTGCTGACGCACGAAATTATGAATTCAATTACCCCGATTGCATCTATTACTCAAACGCTTAACTATATGATTAAGGATGTAAGGTCCACTTATACCAATGCTTTTCAGGACGAAGGAGAGACCGAAGCCATCGAAGAGATTGAACTCGCAATCGAAACAATTCATAAACGAAGCATAGGATTGCTCCATTTTGTTGAATCATATCGCGACCTTACACGCATCCCTACTCCCCATTTTACCATCTTTCCGGTACAGGAGCTCTTTGATAACCTGAAAGGTTTAATGAAGGAAGAGATGAATGAACGTAATATCCAATGCATTGCAAAAATAATTCCTGAGAGTCTTGAATTATCTGCTGATGAGCAATTGATAGAACAAGTTCTCATAAACCTTCTGAAAAATGCAATTCAGGCGCTTGAAAAAACTGAGCTTCCGCGTATCGAATTAAAAGCTTTTAATGATGCCAACGGTAAAATAATCATTCAATTAGCGGACAATGGACAAGGTATTCTGCCAGAAGTGCTCGACAAAATATTTGTTCCGTTCTTCACCACCAAACCTAAAGGGTCAGGAATTGGTCTTAGTTTATCCCGTCAAATTCTTCGTCTTCATGGCGGAACCTTGACTGCCCATTCAGAACCGGATGTAGAAACTGTATTTACTTTAAAATTTTGATTTTAAGAAAACTACGTTGAATAAATTTAAAATAGTCTGGCTTACTTTAGTTATTATTTGCGTCCTCTTTGTTGTTTCTGTTACATGGGTAAATGTTACAGTTACAAAAACAGGAAACAGGTATAGCTATGGTTCAATAGATTCAATTCCTCATAACCATTGCGGGCTCGTGTTGGGAACGAGCAAATACCTATGGAACGGGAAAAGAAATCTTTATTATACGAACCGGATCATTGCAGCTGTCGAGCTTTATAACTGCGACAAGATTGATTATATCATCGTTAGCGGAGATAATCGCGCCAGAAACTACAACGAACCTATCACCATGTACAACGACCTGGTGGCTGCCGGAATCCCGAGACGTAAAATCATCCTTGATTATGCAGGATTCAGGACACTCGATTCTGTTGTACGAGGGAAAGAAGTTTTCGGACAGAATCAATTCACAATTATATCGCAACTATTTCATAACCAGCGCGCCATATATATTGCACGAAAAAAGGGAATTGAAGCTATTGCTTACAATGCCGGAGATGAAGCCGGAGAACTGCCATTTAAAGTACAGATGCGTGAAATAGCAGCAAGGATGCTTGTAATGATCGATCTGACCACTGCCAAACAACCCCATTTTCTGGGAGAAAAAGTTGTGATACCTAATTGAATGAATTCTGCTTAGATTGTTCTATATTAACGCCATACGTAAAATATTATTGTCATTCGAACTATTATTGTAATTTTGTATGTCATTCTTAACCAATTAATACATGCTTCTTCAATTTGCGCTAGTGCTGGCAATGCTTTTGCAGATTTTTGCTGCCGGAGTCTCCATAAAACTTACCCGCGTCACAAAATATAATGTCTCGTGGATGTTGATCAGTGCTGGATTTATCATGATGGCAATAAGATGTCTGGTCGAATTTCTGCCAACAATCTCCGGTTTTGCGCCACAAACTTTCCGTGAAGTATTTGTATGGCTGGGAGTTGCAGTGTCTTTTTCTTTTGCAGTAGGAGTTTTTCTGATCCAGAAAATCTTCAAATACATGAAAAAGGTGGAGCAGGAAAAACGTGATATGGAAAAAACATTGCTTAATGCCATCATTCAGGCCGAAGAAACTGAACGTAAACGATTTGCAAAAGATCTCCATGATGGATTAGGACCGATTCTTTCAACCATCAAAATGTCCCTCTCTTCACTTTCAAGGGTCGAAAAAGAAGATCAGACAAAAAAAATCCTCCGGAATACCGACATGGTGATTGATGAAGCAATAAAAAGCATACGTGAAATTTCGAATAACCTGAGTCCACACATCCTCAACAATTTTGGATTGAATAAGGCCATGCGAAACTTCATCAACAAAATAAATTATTCGGATACCATCAAAATAAAATTCTCTTCCAGCTTCGAAGACGACCGTTTTGAGAGCAATACTGAAGTCGTATTATACAGGGTTCTATGTGAACTGATTAATAACACTATAAAACATGCCGAGGCAACTTCGATCACTATTTCGCTCGAAAAATCGGCAGGTAGAATTTCGTGCCTGTACAGAGACAATGGCAAAGGTTTTGATACCAATACTTTATCACCGATGCAACACACAGGAATGGGTTATTCAAATATGGTAACGCGTATCAACTCACTAAATGGAAGCTTTAGTCTTACCTCCGAAAAAGAGAAAGGGACAAAAGCCTCAATATCAGTACCTATTTAAACTTAATCAACGATACAATGGAAATCATTTTAGTTGACGATCATACCTTATTCCGAAACGGTTTGAAAATGTTGCTCGATACACTTCCGGGATATGAGGTCACCGGCGAAGCATCAAATGGCAAAGAGTTCCTGGAATTAATCGCCAAAAATGATTACGACATTGTTTTTCTCGACATCGAAATGCCTGAAATTAATGGCATCGAAGCAGCCAAAAAAGCCATTGAACTAAAGCCGGAACTGAAAATTATCACCCTCTCTATGTATGGCGACGAAGAATATTACGACCAGATGGTAGATGCCGGTGCAAGAGGATTTTTACTTAAAAACACAAACCTTCAGGAGGTAAAAACGGCTATCGATACCGTAATGAATGGCGGCAACTATTTTTCACAGGAATTGATGCAGAGTCTATTGCGTAACTATAAGACTTTCAAAGAACATAAAGAACCCGAGTCGGAATTATCGGATCGTGAAATCGAGATATTGCTGCTGATTTGTTCGGGACTGTCAAACCAGGAGATCGGCGAACAGTTATTTATCAGTAAAAGAACGGTTGAAAAACACCGTGCAAATATTCTTTCCAAAACCAATTGCAAAAATACCGCAGGACTGGTAATGTACGCTATTAAGAATCAATTAATTGAAATGTAAGTTAGCAGGAAGCAACTGGAAACCGGCTGGCGGAGCAGCTTATTGAAGTTTAACCAATTGGATTCAAACGATTCGAAAAGTCGGTTGTTTATCCCAACCAGCCATATTGTCTCTTCTCATTTTCAAACCCTCTCCCCTTCGCATTTTCACATGTTTCCACCCTCCTAAGTATTAATACCCATTAAAAAATACCAATTATTACGGCTTCATCCCAAAGTATGAAAGCGTAATTTTGCTATTGACGATTTATCGAATATTTGATACCAAAACTCGAAAATGGGCAAATTATACGATCGGCTAAACCAGGATATCCGATTTATTGAAGGATTAAACGGATGTATGAATTGCGGCGTTTGTAC
>JANYLE010000155.1 GCA_025363795.1 Mariniphaga sp.
CTGCTACCTACACCAATATGAGCCCCGGAGATTATATCTTTAAAGTGAAATGCCAAAACAGGGCCGGGGAATGGTCGTCCAATGTCATTACACTAAATCTAACAATTGTCCCGCCTTTTTGGCTGACATGGTGGTTTAAAATACTTTCTCTCATTTTTATTATAGGTTCTCTATTTGGAGGCTATAAATATCGGGTGAATTCAATCAACCGTCAAAGAACAAAACTGGAAAAACTGGTCAATGAACGGACTGCTAAGATCGTACTGCAATCGATGGAGTTAAAAGAACTCAACACCGAATTGCAAAGGCAGTCAGAGGAGTTGCAGTATCAAAAATTAATGGAGCACAAAGCCCGAAAGGAGGCTGAATATGCCAATCAGGCAAAAAGCACTTTTTTAGCTACCATGAGCCACGAGATACGGACACCAATGAATGGTGTTATCGGCATGGCATCGCTACTATCTGAAACACAACTCACTGAAGAACAAAGAGATTATAATGATACAATAATTACAAGCGGAGAAAACCTGATCACGGTTATCAATGACATTCTTGATTTCTCGAAGATTGAATCGGGAAATATGGAAATAGAACAGGAAGATTTCGATTTACGCAGCATTATTGAAGAGGTAATGGATCTATTTTCTCAAAAAGTAGCAGATAAAGGTCTTGACCTGATCTATGAAATTGACTTTGAAGTGCCTCCCCAGATTGTTGGGGATAGCCTCAGGCTTAAACAGATCCTGATTAATCTGATAAATAACGCAATTAAGTTTACCAACATTGGGGAAGTCTACCTTAAAATATTCCTCATTTCAAAAGACCCGATCAGCGCTAATGTAGAGTTGGGATTTCAGGTAAAAGACACAGGAATTGGAATACCGGAGACTAAAATCGAGATTTTATTTGACTCTTTTTCCCAGGTTGATGCCTCAACCACAAGAAGGTATGGAGGAACTGGATTAGGGCTGGCCATTTCTAAGCGGCTTGTAGAATTGATGGGTGGAGGGATCATTGCAGAGAGTGAATTTGGAAGTGGCTCTACATTTACCTTTTCGATACAAAGTTCAATTAGCCTCAAAAAACGGATCCTGCCTGTTTCCGGAAATATAAGTGAAATTGATGGCAAACATGTTTTGATTGTCGATGACAATCGTACTAATCTTAAAATACTTAAGGTTCAGCTTGAGCAATGGAAATTGGTCCCGTTTCTGGCCTCATCAGCGCGAGAGGCACTTGCCATTCTCGACAACCTTGAAAATGGAACCATCGATCTTGTAATTACCGATATGCAGATGCCGGAAATGGATGGAGTCGAACTTGCTACGGCGATCAAATTGCGTAAAAACCCACCTCCGATAATTATGCTTAGCTCAATCGGCGATGAAACCAAAAGAATTTATCCCGATTTATTTTCATTTATTTTGACCAAACCAGCCAAACAACAACGGTTACTTAAAAGTATTCATACATTATTAGCACCACAATTAATTATTTCTCCAATGGAAGATCGACCAACCGGAATTCTGACATTATCGTTTGCAGAAGAATATCCATTAAGCATCCTTATTGCAGAGGATAATATTATCAATCAAAAACTGATTGAAAGGATATTGCATAAACTTGGATTTCATACAGATATAGCCGCAGATGGAATTCAGGTGCTGAAAGCTGTTAAGATGAAAAATTACGATGTTATCTTAATGGATGTTCAAATGCCAGTCATGGATGGTTACGAAGCAACACAGGTTATCCGACAAATGAAAATAGACCAACCCTATATTATCGCGATGACTGCTAACGCGATGTCAAAAGACAGGGATGAGTGCATTAAAGTCGGGATGAACGATTATATCGCCAAGCCCATGCGGCTGGCCGAGATCATTAAAATACTTGCAAATGCCTCCACCCAACTCAAATATACCCAGGTATTAAATTAAGATTAATGGCTTAACCTCTATTTTAGTTGATCTGCAATAGACTCTATCGCTTTTACTTACTCCCGGCACCTATTACGAAAAAACAGCGCCTTTCGACGCTGTTTTTTTATTATTTGAAAAATACAACCAATCTAACCTATTACGGTTTTATCACTGTTTAATAATCTTTCGAACAGTCGTTTTACCATCCTCATTCTGTACCTGCAAAAGATAAATTCCTGGATAAAGGTCGCCAATGAACAACTCATTTTCAACACCCGGAATAGTAGATAATTTAAACTCTTTAGCTTTTACACCTGAAATACTGAATATTGAAATACTTTGGTTTTTTTGATCCGAAATCACCTTGATATGGTCGGATGAAGGATTTGGCCAGATCAACAAATTACTCGTGTCAACCGGGACATTTCCAATACCTGTAATCACTGGCGTCCCAAAATTTTGAGTAGAATAGAGTCTATATTCACCTGCAGAAAGTAATATCGATTGAGAAGTTGCCGCAATGTTGATCGACTTCTGCCCGAAATAGTCGTACCAGGTACCTGTTTTCTGAAAATCCAAAACTGCATTTGCACTTGCCATCCCAAAATTTCCAACAATTAAAACATTCTCACCATTCAGGTTCAACTTAAGCCATTTGATTTCTCCACTCAAAGATTGGGTAAAATCGGAGGTGGAAAATACCGGATATTTTTTCTTCAGGTAAAATAGCTTTGCATAAACATTGAAGAGCAGGGCGCGGTCAGCAACGCTTTTGTATTCCCAATGAAGTGGCTTCTCGCCGGTCCGGCCATTGAAATCAATTGAAACATCATACCCGAGCTCACCAAACTGCCAAATCATTTTAGGGCCGGGAATCGGGAAAAACAGACAGGCCGTCAAGGCAGCACGACTTAACGCAACTGGTTGACTTTTTATATCATACGAACCAACTGAATTCCCAAAAGTGATGCACTTGTACATCATGCGCTCTTCGTCATGACTTTCCATATACGCCATAAGTGAAGGCTTGCTCCATCCACGTCCGACATAGGATGCCCAGCTAAAATCAGACTTCCCATTATCATTATACCCCATTGCAGCTTCAGTGGTGTTAGAATTCATATTGCCCCACAGCAGAATCCCTTTACCAAAATTAGCCAGTTGTGTTTCTTCGTTATTATCTGAAAGGTGTTCAAAGATTACCAGCGCCGAAGGTTTCCTTTTCCAGATCTCGCCAGCCATTCTTTCCAGATTTGCAATGCGTTGTGCATCATATTTACTTCCCCATGGATCGGAGGAATCTTTTATATTATTCGAAAAGCCTTTTGTAAAGTCATACCTGAATCCGTCAATTTTATATTCGCTCATCCAAAAAGAGCCAATACTGTCGACGAGGGCACGCGTCGCCTGACTGTCGTGATTAAAATCATATCCCCATTGCGCATCGGGATTTGTAAAATTGCTCTGAACGTTGTACCATGGATTCTGAGTTGTTGGCTTCGTTCCATCGAAATAGAGCTGAACAAATGGGCTTTGACCAAATGAATGGTTCAATACAAGGTCAGTAACCACGGCAATATTCCGCTTATGACACTCGTCAACCAATCGTTTCAGGTCGTTTTTCGGACCGTAGTATTTATCGGGAGCAAAATAGAAAGAAGGGTTATAGCCCCAACTGGAGTTTCCTTCAAACTCATTCACCGGCATCAATTCGAGAACATTAACGCCCAAATCTTTCAGATAATCAAGATGGTCAATCACACCAGCATAAGAATGACGCTCGTCAAAATCGCGGACAAGGCACTCATAAACCACCATCGTATCAGCTGTCGCAGCCTTATAATTATTTACAGCCCAGGAATAGGATGGCTGGTTAGTTTGTAATACACTGGCAATTCCCTCAGTCTTACCAGCGGGATAGGGAATTAATCCGGGATAGGTGGTGCTGGGAATAGATTGATCGTTATTGGGATCGCTGATTTTTTCAGTGTATGGGTCAGCAATTTTAAGATTTCCGTCGACAAGGTATTGAAAAGGATACTCTTTCCCCGGAGTGAGGTTTGGAATATCGATCCAGAAGTTGTCACCATCTCTTTTCATCCGGGAGGCCGAAGAAGGAATCCAGTTGTTGAACTCCCCGATGACATGAACATAGGATTTGAAAGGCGCCCATAACACAAGACGTGCGGTTTGTGAATCAACATAGTTAATCCCTTTTTTGGCTCCGGCAGGAAGTGACTGAACGATCTGGTTGTCCAACACATTCACAAATACGGAATCCGCCACACTCTTTGTCGCATTGGTCGCAACCACTTTTATCCAGTAATCACCAGGTTGAGAAAAGTTAAAAGTATTATCTATCTGAGTACCTGTGACCGTTTTAATTTCAGTATTATTTTGGAAAAGATGAAAATCTGCTGTTGCTGTAGAAGAGGCCGAAAACTGGAAATTAGTATTGGCCGCCATAATAAGGTTGTTTTGGGTTGGGTTTGTAATGGCAAGACTCAATCCTGTCGCATCATAAACATCAATCAATATATCTTTTCCACCTGTGTCTTTTCCCTCTTTTGAGCCATCAGAACTCCGGAAAACAAAAGCCAGTTTTAATATTTTTTCCCCCGCCGGAACACCATAAAACTGTCGGATGTCGGGCGTAAGTTGCAATGTGTAAAGGTTTGCTGCAGTACGGACCATCTTTGCTTTATCAATATTTACGGCCCAGGCAGCCAAAACATATTTCCAATCAGACGCGGATGTACTTTTATCGGTGATCACTCCGGTATGTGCATATACATCGCCCGTATAATCCTTTAGTCCACCTGCTCCCTTAGTGGCATCAAAAGTGATTGTTACTGGCACGTTCTCGGTTACTAATGCAGGATTGGTAGTAACTTGCCCAAAGCTTAACTGATAAAAAGCTATAAACAAGAAAAGAAGGGGGATTCGAAGTAACATTGCAATTGGAATAAAAGGTTCAAATCATAAAATGAATAGCAGATAGTAAGATCCTGATTTCTCCTGACCCTAGTATCTGCAATATTCCATCAATCTATCAACTAACAACTTAACTGACAAATTGTTTCAATCCATAAGAAAGGCTTACCCGCTGTGATCAGCAGATAAGCCTTCTATATTCAAAAATTAGTTTTTCTTAATGGTACAAGTATAAGTAGCCTTGCTTAAGTCGAGGGTAATTGTATAGTTACCAGCTACGGCAATTGCAAGATTTCCACCGGTTGTTGTCAGTGCGTCAACAGTACCGCCTAAGGCTAAATCCCATGCGTCGTTTGCTCTGAATTTTATCTCTCCAACAACCAAATTAGTAGTAATTACCAATACTTTATTGGTTGCATCCCATGTTAAGTTTTGGTCTGAATTCCACCCATCAGCAGTTGCAGAACCAATTAAACCCCATCTGTTTGCACTGTAAGTATATGCATTTGGATGACTTAAGTCCAAGGTGAAAAAATAATCAGCAGCTAAAGTGAGAGGAATATTCCCGCCACCAGCACTTAAGATTCCATTAGCCAAATCACTACCATAATTTATATCCCATGAATGATTTGACCTGAATTTGAATGCTCCGGCAATCATATGCATTCCACCCTTCCATGTACTTGAAGTAGGATCATAGGTGATAGCTGTTTCATCATTCCATGCATTTGGTGATGCATCGCCAATAATACCCCAGGTTGTTGCAACTGCTGTATAAGTCATTGGACTAACACCCGCATTCACATTTATTTTATAATAACCCATAGGTGAATTGATATTATCTTTAGAATCATCATGCAATATTCCAGGAGTTACTACACCGGCAGCATCATTATTGGCATAATTAGGACCATTCCAATTGGTTTGGGTTGCAAATTTCCAATTATTAGACGCATTTGCCATGTATACATAGCCTTCGACATTATCAGGTGCAGATTCTAAACTTGCTACTTGAGGTGATTTGTCAGGAGCCCAGTCAGCAAATGTTGAACCAGGATAACTGGCTGCAACATAGTCACCAGGGAGATTCCAGGTACGAGTAGAAACTAAAGTAGTAAATACAACATCTGGACCGTAAGCTGTACCAGCGCTATTTGTAGCGTAAGCACGAACATGATATTTTGTAAGTCCTTCCAATTTTGTAAGCAGACTAACAAAAGCGCCAGCACCGGTTCCTGTAGAAACTTTGCTGTT
>JANYLE010000183.1 GCA_025363795.1 Mariniphaga sp.
CACTATCGACTGTTGCAAAAATAAACTATTCCACTTCTTATGCAGGAATTAAACGTCTGGATCAGAAGCGTATAATTACGGTTTACTCAAATGTTGTTTCGGGTTATTCTGCAAATGATATCGTTCCAAGAATTAAAAGACTTGCCGAAACATTCAGTAAACACGAAGGGACTGAGATCAAACTGACGGGAGAACAGGAAGACCAGGATGAGACTTCTGCATTCCTCGGTAAAGCGATGGTGATTGCACTCGGAATCATCTTCTTTATCCTGATTACCCAGTTTGGTTCGATCAGTAAGACGATCATCATTTTGAGTGAGGTAATATTCAGTATTATCGGAGTATTACTCGGGGTGATCATATTCAAAATGGATCTTGTGATCATGATGACTGGGTTAGGCGTTGTAGCATTGGGAGGTATTGTGGTTCGAAATGGGATCCTGATTGTCGAGTTCTGCGACAGGATGAAGGAAGCTGGTTTAAGAACCCGCGAGGCAATTGTTATGGCCGGAAAAACACGTATTACACCGGTTGTATTAACCGCAACTGCAACGATGCTTGGCCTTGTGCCGTTGGCCGTGGGGATGAATATCAATTTTGTGACGTTGTTCACGCAGTTAAATCCTCATATCTATTTTGGTGGCGATAATGTTGCTTTCTGGGGTCCATTGGCTTGGACGATCATCTTCGGACTTAGCTTTGCAACCTTTCTTACGCTGGTATTTGTACCGGCATTGTACTACCTTGATTATATCATCCGATTGAAATTCAGACGGAGAAAGAATCTTAAAAGGATTAAATTATTGAATCAGAAATAAATTCAAAGCGGGGCACGAAAGTGTCCCGCTTTTTTAATACAGAATGGCCCTATTAATTGTTGCTCCTGAGTTTTAATCATGGGAAATAAACGGTCATAAAGTGCAGGGATAGAAAAGCTTTGACAAGCCGGAATAAGGAGCTGTATCATAAGGAATATTCTTAAGGAAGAATAAGAGATTCTCTATCCGATGCAATAGAATTGTGCCTTATGACGACATCAGTGGAATGGTATTCACCCTGCATGGGAATTGGTCAAGTAGCTTCAGTCGCAAGAGATCCTGATTATGCTTCCTTTGGTTTGGATAGCTCTGCAAGCTGTTCTTTGATCAGGTTCATTCTTTCAATCCGTTTTTCGGAATAAGTCTTATCAGCCTGTTCCAAAAATTCCAGAAGCAATAAAGATTTCTCAAAACAAACACGGCTATTATCCGGCTTGTTAGAAGCCTGACTTACCATTGCTTCGGCATAGAACAATTCGGCAAGGACGGTTAGGTGACCGTTAGTGTAATGATGGTCGCCGAGTAATTTATCAGTCAGGTGTTCTTTGGGAATCAGCTGGAAAAACGAGGCATCGCGCCGGAGCAATTCGTAATAACCCCTATCGATCATTTTTTCAGCTTGTTCCAGATCCCCCTTCTTGATTAAACCAAGTATTGCGGCAATCAAATCGCCGATCATCTCGATCATCCGTAATATATAATCCTTTTGAAACATAGGGTAAATTTATAAGGAATTACGGAAGATTGGTTCGAATGATGACCGATTTATTTTAAGTCATTTCTTTAATCGTTTGAATTGGCAATTCAAAGATCGATACCGTGCTATCCATAAATAAAACTCCCTGCCAATTTTAATGACAGGGAGTTTCCTTTAATCGCTTTACAGTCCATAACGCTCAACTGAATTGGCACTTATGCACTGGTAATATTGTTATTTTGTAGTTCTGATGACTCCCCTGAAATAACCGATATCCTCGGCAATACCCATAAACGGATCGGTCATGTTTATCTCGTGTTCGAGACTGCAAACACCCGAATAACCCACCTTACGGAGCATTTTCACAAATGCAGGAAAATCAATTACTCCACGGCCAACTTCGATCGAATAACCCAACTTGGTAGTTCCTGTAACGTCTTTAATATGAATGTCGAAAACACGGGTCTGGTATTTCTCAAGGTCGGCAACTGCATCCTTGCCGTTACGGGTATCATGACCAATGTCGAGGCACATCCCGATTCTTGGGTCGAGGTCTTTCACATGATTCCAGACATCTTCGGCATCCGGATAAGTGGCAATATCCGGACCATGAAGGTGAATGGCATAATGAAAATCATACTCTTTCACCTTTTTATCCACGTAAGGTAGAAGGTCATAATTAGGGACTCCGATGATCAATTTAACTCCTACTCTTTTGGCATATTCGAAAGCGCGGTCGATCTCAGCTTCAGATTTCATATAAATCGGGCCGACAGCATAACCGGTAACATTTTTTGCTTTCAATTTAGCCTGAAAAGCCGCGATTTGCTCATCGGTGCTTGTCATTGGAAGGTGAAAATCTTTGATACAAAGGTAATGAACGTTGGTCCGTTCCAAGGTTTCGAGCGCCTTGTCAATATCAAATTTAAGAAAGGTATAACCCGCCATTCCGATTTTAAACTTGTCGCTTGTTTCGGGTGCAGGTTGAGGTCCGGGACGCTGAGGTTGGGCAACTGCCACCAGCGATGTGACAGCTATTAATCCAACCACCAAAGAAAACAATACTTTTTTCATTAATTAGTTTTTATTGATGTAACCCATATCCCGGAGGTCCGGGACTTGCATCATCAAACAAGTATTTCCTGAATAGATGAATTTGGGAATGTCAAAAATAGTAAAATGGCGACAGGTGGAACGGCTAATCCCCAATTTATTTGCGGAAGAGTGATCTGTTTAGTTTATTTTTGGTTCTTGAAAGCAAAGTGGAAAAATCTTCCATATAAGCTTACTGGAATTAGGATCAGAATTATTCATTTTTGATTAAGGAATTGTATGGACCAATCGAAAGGTAAATCGGATCGCGGATTTGTTGCTGATATTGATGAGGTTCGATACGCTTCGAAAAGCACGGGTGAATTGATTGATTTATTGAAGAGTCAGGTAGCGAATGAAAGGACAGTAGCAGCAAGAATTTTGGCAACACGGATTGAGGCATTAACAGTTGAATTCCTCCTGGCCGCTTTAAAAATAGAGCAGAAACTTTATCCTAAGATTGAAATTTGCAGTTCACTGGCAAAGTTAGGCGTCCTTTCCGTACCCGGATTAGTGCAACAACTGGGAACGATCGGCAAGAATCAGCACAGTACAGTTTCGATTGAGCCATTTAAGAAAAAGAGTTATCCTTTACCGCGTGATATTGCAGCCCGAACACTAATTCGAATCGGAGTCGTTGCTCTTCCCGCACTTTGTGAAGTGCTTTATGGTAATGAAATATCAAAAATCAGCGAAGCCATCGATGCAATTGGTTTTATCTGTTATAAAGAACCTCATCAGAAATATCTTAAGCCTCTTTTAATTTGCTACAATAGGTATAACTCTTCTGATCTGATCCGGTGGAAAATACTCCGGGCGATGAGCGCCTTTCCGGCAAGTCTGCCATTTCTCGAAGAACAACTTCTTACCGAACTCAATCCGGCAATTATCCAGGAGATAAAAAGAAGCATCGCTATTGCTCAAGACATAGTATAAAGAAGCAGGAGATTTATAAATCTAAAATATTGATAACAAAACCAATATGGAGAAAATTAGCATTAGAAAAGCCTCGGAGGCAGATTTCGGAGCAATTGTAAAATTATTCCGGGAATTTGCCCTTTTCGAAAACCTTCCGGAGATGATGACCAATTCCGTTGAACTGATGAAAAAAGAGCGGGAGTATTTTAATTGTTTTGTAGCGGTAAACAGCGCCAACGAAATAATCGGGTATGCCACCTGGTTTTTTGCCTATTTTACCTGGACGGGAAAAGCACTGTACATGGATGACCTCTATGTGAAAGAAAACTATCGCGGTGCCGGAACAGGGACGATGCTAATCCGGAAAATTGCAGATTTTGCCAAAGAGTCTGATTGCCATTTGATGCGTTGGCAGGTTTCCGATTGGAATGCTCCAGCAATAGGATTTTACAAGAGTCTGGGAGCCGTGATCAATAATGTTGAGCGAAACTGCGATTTAAAACTGTTGTAAATTCCATTTGGTATGGTCTCTGGACTCACCAAACTGTTTTCCATCCCGGGATAATTCATCAAAAAGTGAATCTTTATTTTAATAGCTGCGTATCAATGACTGTCATTCTTCCTCAAACTCAGATTTCAGTGTTGTATTATGAAATCTTCCAGATCGTTTAGGAACGAAGAATGACAACTCAATTTGGTGTTTAATAGCAGGCTTAAAATAAAATCATAAATAATACTTCTATGAAAAAAGTATTACTCTTTTTAGCAGATGGATTCGAGACCTACGAAGCAAGTGTTTTTATCGATGTAATTGGATGGAATCAGGTGGATGGTGACGGAACAACCCAGTTGTTTTCGTGCGGATTAAGACGTGAGATTAAAAGCTCGTTCAATCAACGTTTTATCGTCGATTACCTTGTCGATGAAATTGATACGACAGAATTTGAAGCACTGGTAATCCCGGGAGGTTTCGAAGAGTATAACTATTTCGAAGACGCTTATGATGAGCGTTTTCTGAAATTGATCAGGAAGTTTAACGCCCAGAGCAAACTTATCGCATCTGTTTGTGTCGGGGCATTGGCAATTGCCCGAAGCGACGTTTTGATTAATCGCAGGGCAACGACTTACAATAAAAACGTTGTCAGGCAGAAGGAACTGGAAAGTTATACGGTGAATGTAATCAATGAACCAATTGTATCCGATTGCAACGTTATCACCTCATGGAATCCTTCGACAGCTGCTGACGTAGCATTTTTATTGCTGGAACGGCTCACGTCAAAAGAACAGAGCAACCGGATCAAAGAGATCATGGGATTTAAACAAGTCCTTACCGAAAATCTTCGTCAAAAGTGGAGCCAGCAATCACACTGGTATCACAAATCGAATTAACCCTGCTTTCAGGGTTTCTTCTTTTATGCCGGATGAGTAAGATAAGTTAAGATCAGAATAACACTATTACAGTTCCGTGTTTGTCCTTAAGAGACAATTGATTTGCAAATGAAACAAGTATTACTTCTTTTGGCAGAAGGATTTGAGACTTATGAAGCTGCTTCCTTTATCGATGTAATCGGATGGAATAAGATAGATGGAGATGGCTCTACCCGGTTATTTTCATGCGGCTTACGGCGAGAGGTCAAAAGTTCATTTGATCAGTGCATTATAGTCGATTACCTTCTTGAAGAAATTGATCCGTCAACGTTTGATGCATTGGTAATTCCTGGTGGTTTTGCAGAATATAGCTATTACAGGGATGCTTATGATGAGCGGTTTATGTCGTTAATCAGGGCATTCAATGACAACCATAAGATTATCGCATCTGTTTGTGTTGGGGCATTACCTATTGCCAGAAGTGGCGTGTTAATCAACCGCCAGGCAACAACCTGCAATATTGGCGATCTTAAATTGGAAGAACTCAGAAGTTATAAAGTCGATGTTCTTTCCGCGCAGATTGTTACCGATGGTAATCTGATTACATCCTGTAATACTTCTACTGCTCCTGATGTGGCCTTTCTGTTACTCGAAATGCTCACTTCCAAAAAGCAAAGCGACTATATCAAAGAGATCATGGGATTTAGACCATTATAAGAATCCCTGTGAACCAGTGCTTCATTTCTTCCAAAAGTAGTCGCAACAATTCCCCTCACCGACGAATTACATACTAAACTATAGTGACGTTTTTAGTAACTTTGCCAAACTATTGTAAGGGTAAAGAAGCTATTAATTTGAGACAGTCTTAAAGATTAAATTCGGTTTTTATGAAATTTCAGAAAATGCATGGTTTGGGAAACGATTTCATCCTGATGGATGAGATTGATCCGTTGAAATATGATCTGACCGCATTGGCAATCAAAATGTGCGACCGCCATCAGGGAATTGGGGCAGACGGAATTATCTTAATTCTCCCTTCAGATATTGCAGATGTAAAAATGCGCATCATTAATTCGGATGGCAGCGAAGCCAACATGTGTGGCAATGGTATTCGGTGTTTTGCGAAATATGTATATGACAACCAGATTAATGCTGCTAAATCGTTTACGATCGAAACCGGCGCCGGAGTGATGATCCCCGAATTGATCATTGAGGATGGAAAAGTTCTGTTTGTAAAAGTGAACATGGGCGCTCCGATTCTGGAACGTTCAGCAATTCCGATGACAGGCGCAGTTGGGAATGTGATCAACGAACCTATGGAAGTCGCGGGCAAAGTTTATAATATCACAAGTATGTTGATGGGCGTTCCTCATACAATGGTTTTCGTCGATCATCTTGACCAGACTGACATCGTAACCATTGGAAGACAAATCGAAAAGAATCCAGTATTCCCGAAAGGAACCAATGTCAACTTTGTGGAAGTAATCAATGACCACGAGGTGAAAATGAGAACCTGGGAACGTGGAGCAGGAAGCACGCTGGCTTGCGGAACTGGAAGCTGCGCAACTGCAGTCGCCTCGTTTCTGAACGGCAAAACTGGCAAAGAGGTTACGGTCCACCTCACTTTAGGTGATCTGCTCATTGAATGGGTTGATGGAATAGTTTACATGACCGGAACTGCCAACCATGTTTTCGAAGGAGAGATGGCAATTTGATTGATATGCTACTCTTATTCTGAAACCAAATGGCGACCAAAGCTTTACTAATCATCGACATGCAAGCCGGAAGCTTTACTCCGGCAACTCCGCGTTACGACAGCGATGGCGTTATTGACAGGATCAACCAATTGTCTGCCATATTCCGTTCCAACGGGGATCAGGTGATTTTTATCCGGCACGACGGCACAAAAGAGGGGTGTTATATTCCCGGAACTAACGATTGGGAGATATTACCGGAATTAATCCAACTCTCAGGCGATTTATACGTCGAAAAAACCATTAACGACTCATTTTATCATTCCGAATTGCAATCCACACTTCAGAATTTAGGAATAAATGAGCTTTACTTTGTGGGTTGTGCCACCGATTTTTGTTTCGACGCCACCGTTAAGTCAGCGCTGAGCAAAGATTTTAATATATGGATTGTTAAAGATGGTCACACTACAGCTAACCGTCCCTTTGTCAATGCAAAAGCGTTGATCGATCATTATAACTGGTTATGGAGCGAACTGAATCCTGCAGCTTACCCATTAAAAGTTTCGTCTTGCCAGGAAATAATAGAATCGCTAAAGTTGATGAAGAATTCGGATTAAGGCTGTTGATGGTCCCTGATGAATTTGATTGATAATGAATTTTGAGTTTCAAAGAATTAAAGACGAATGGAAGAAAAGAACAGAACATCATTTTTAACAGGGTTGGTTTTCGTCATTTTAGGTTGGCTGGCGAATTCGGTATTGCGTGACTTTATCAGCAGGAACGGGATTAATGACTTTGGTATAACCGGATCACTACCCAGCTTTTTATTTGTGATCGGTTTCTCGCTCGTGATACTAATCAAATCCTTTCGCTATCCCGCATTGGTGGTTTTGGCGCTGAGCATAGTGGCTGTTCTGTATGAGGTTAAACAATACTATCTATCCGGAAACTTTGCTATCAGCAATTGTATTGCTTCCGTTGCCGGAGGTGGCATTGCCCTGTTGATCTGGATTTATATTGAAAAGCGGTTTGCGGACCTGGATAAATAAGGCAAACTGAGCGCAGTTTTAAGCTACATTCTTAACTTCTTCCGGGGGATTCTCCTCGTTGTTTCCATTTCCTTACCGATTCAACCCTAAATCCCTATCTTTGTAAAAAATTAAAGGGTCATCCTAAAAATATCGTCATGAGTGAAAGAAAAGTCAGGGTTCGTTTTGCCCCAAGTCCTACCGGCGCACTTCATATTGGAGGTGTTCGAACCGCATTATTCAATTATTTGTTTGCCAAAAAACATGGTGGCGATTTCCTTCTTCGGATTGAAGATACCGA
>JANYLE010000193.1 GCA_025363795.1 Mariniphaga sp.
TTTTGAGCTTTTGCACAGGCTAATCCCTGCTCAAAATCAAAAAATCCTTCCAAACCATGGGGTAGTTCAAAAATATCACCATACTTTGGTTTTTCACATGGGACAGCTCCTAAAGCTGAGAAGTTAGATCCAGCCGGTGCCCGATCAACAAGCTTAACTTCGTCTCTGATAATTTTATGAAGATCAAAATCATGTGAAGTCATTGGCGGGAGATATCCTGATATTGCTTTAAGCGGAGCACCAAACATTCCAGGAATCAGGTAAACCACAAAAGTGAAAGTAATTAAAGCCATCACCAGCCGTGGAACAGTAATGAATTTAGTATCGCTGTCGTGGGCAAACTTCATTTTACCAAGCAAATAGAATCCCATCATGGTGAAAATAACGATCCAGAAAGCCAGATATACTTCGCGATCAAGAATCCGCCAATGATAAGTCTGATCTGCAATACTCAAAAATTTCAGACCAAGTGCCAACTCAATAAATCCCAGTACTACTTTTACTGAATTAAGCCAGCCACCCGATTTGGGTAAGTTGGATAACCATTGTGGAAATATTGCAAAAAGGGTAAACGGCAGTGCAAAAGCCAATGAAAAACCAAGCATCCCAACGATGGGTTTAATCACCATTCCACCGGCTGATTCAACCAGAATAGCGCCAACAATCGGACCCGTACAACTGAATGATACAAGAACAAGGGTTAAGGCCATGAAAAATGCACCACCGATACCTCCCCGATCAACCTGACGATCAGAACGATTGACCCAGCTGCTTGGCAGAATTATTTCGAACGCGCCAAAGAAGGAGAAGGCAAAAACTACGAATATAATAAAGAACAGCACATTGGGAATCCAGTGAGTACTGATCCAATTGGCAAAATCGGCACCTAAAGTCAGTGCAACGACTGTCCCAATTAGGGTATAAATTAAAATTATCGATCCGCCATAAACGAATGCCTGAATCTTAGCCTGCAACCTTGATTTGCTGCTATTCATAAAAAAGGAGACCGTCATCGGGATCATCGGAAAAACACAGGGTGTAAGTATTGCAGCAAGTCCCGCAACGAAACTAAACATTAAAAACCACCACAAGTTATGATGAACCGGTTCGTCGCCTGCAGTAAATGACTTATTTACAACAGACACTGCGGCCGGTTTCGAGCCCGTTATATCAAACGAAAAGTCATGATCATCCAAAGTGCAGGTTTCGTTGTTGCAACTCTGGTATTCAATGGTCCCTTTCAGGTTAAATGATTGACTGGAAAGAACTTTTATTTTTTGAACAAATAGGGCTTCATTGCTAAAAAACTCAAGATCCATGTTAAAGATCTTATCATGTTCTTTAGTTGGAGCCGTTTTCGAAGTAATTCCATCAACGACCACATAATTAAGGCTATCCGCAGTAAAGGTAAAAGTGGTTTTTATCGGACCACCTTCCGGCAGATTGGTCGAATACAAATGCCAGCCCGATTCAATGGTTGCTTTAAAAGTAAGTTCGATTTCGTTATTGCCGGCAGGTTTTTGCTCAAGGCTCCATTTCACAGGACTAATTAATTGTCCAAACGCCATAACACACGATCCAAATATCAGGGATATAAGGAGTAACTGTCTTCTTATCATTTTCAGAAAATCAAATATTCAATTTCAAAGCTACAAAAAAAGCTCATGCTTTAATGGCATGAGCTTTTAATGTCTAAAAGATAATTTCTTCGGTGTTCTCATCATAGAACTTTGAATCGAGGAAACTCATTGAGTTCGTCTCTTCAATTTTCACCCTCTTGTGATATCTCCATCTCCACTTCAATGCCTTAGAAGGAAATCCTCTTGTAAGAAAAGCTCCAACAAAGGGATGTAACTTAATAGTCAATTTTTGTTTGTGTAGTTCTTCGAAGATAAACCTGATTTTCTGTTCAATCTCTTCAATGAATAATAAGGTTGGGGTAACTTTCCCGGAACCTTTACACACCGGACAAATCTCTGCGGTTTCAATCGCCATCTCCTGGCGAACCCGCTGGCGTGTAATCTGCATCAAACAAAACTTGCTTAAAGGCAAGATGTTATGCTTTGTTCTGTCGGAAGCCATCGCTTCCTTCATTTTCTCGAAAACTTTCTGTCGGTTCTCATTCCCGTGCATATCGATAAAATCGATAACAATAATGCCACCCATGTCCCGAAGCCTCAATTGACGGGCAACTTCCTCTGCAGCAGCGACATTAACTTCCAGTGCATTTGATTCCTGATCACCTGACTTCGACCGGTTGCCACTATTCACATCAATGACGTGAAAGGCTTCGGTGTGTTCAATAATCAGATAGGCACCGCTCCTGAAAGAGACGGTTTTCCCAAAAGATGCTTTTATTTGCTTATCAATTCCGAAATATTCCAAAATTGGCAATTTGCCATTGTAGTGCTTTACTACTTTTTTCTTTTCCGGATCAATAGTTCCTACATATTCCTTGATTTCAGCGGCGATCTCCTCGTTGTTGACAAAAATATTTGAAAAATCAGGATTATATAAATCTCTGATCATTCCAATTGTACGATCGAGTTCCCCTAAAATGAGCGAAGGTGCTACTTGTTTTTCGAGTTTGAGAACTGCATTTTCAAACTTCGTCACCAATCTTCGCAATTCGGGATCTAATTCCGCTACCCGTTTCCCTTCAGCAGCTGTTCTGACAATAACCCCGTAATTTTTCGGGCATATGCTTTGAACCAATTTTTTTAACCGACTTTTCTCCTCTGTCGATTCGATTTTTTGAGAAACTGAAATTTTACTACTGAATGGGATCAGAACCATATTCCTGCCAGCCACTGATATTTCCGAAGTAAGCCTTGGTCCTTTGGTCGAAATAGGTTCTTTAGCAATTTGCACCAGAATCGATTGACCGGTTTTGAGGATATCGGTAATCTTTCCATCTTTGGGAATATCAGGTTCAGGCTGAATCCTTAACTCTGATGTTAGCTTAATCTTCTTGGAACTTGCCTGTTTCAGGAACTTGTTTAAAGTCTGAAATTGTGGTCCTAAATCCAAATAATGAAGGAACGCATCTTTCTCGTAGCCTACATCAACAAAAGCAGCATTCAATCCCGGCATTATTTTTTTCACCTTTGCGAGGTAAATATCTCCTACCGAGAATTTTAAATCACTGTTTTCCCTGTTTAGTTCTACCAGTTTTTTGTTTTCGAGTAAAGCGATTTCAACATGTGAGGGCGATACATCAATAATCAGTTCATTACTCACGATCTTTACTCTTACTGTAAATAAATACTAATAAATACAACAAACCTAAAGTGCTTCCGCACTTTAGGTTCAAAATCCTTTTACTACCACTTAAAGACTATTTTTTCTTTTTGTGGCGGTTCTTCCTCAAACGTTTTTTACGTTTGTGAGTAGCCATTTTATGTCCTTTTCTTTTTTTACCGCTCGGCATAACTTAAATTCAATTTAATTATTTAACGTTGAGTTTTACGCGACCAACAAAAGTCTTAGCCGGTTTGAATGAAGGAATGAAATGTTCAGGAATAATAATAGTTGTGTTACGGGAAATGTTACGGGCTGTTTTTTCAGCACGTTTTTTCACGATAAAACTTCCAAAACCGCGAAGATAAACATTGTTTCCCTCTGCCAGTGAACCGGATACGGTGTCCATAAATGCTTCAACTGCCTTCTGAACAGTTACTTTCTCGATACCCGTGTTTTTCGAAATCTCGTTTACGATATCTGCTTTTGTCATTGCTATAAATTTAATTGTTCGACTTTTTATTTCAATTTTGGTTCACAAATATATAGCTTTTGATTTAACCAACATCATACTAATCAATATTTTTTGTTCTTTTCGTGAATTTTTTTCAAAAACAGTTAAATCATGGCAAAATTCTATAAAATATTGACAGTTTGGTATCAAGAAAACAAACGTGATCTTCCCTGGAGGGCGAAAACCGATCCCTATTTTGTGTGGGTTTCTGAAATAATCCTTCAGCAAACCCGGGTAGAACAAGGAACTGCCTATTTCCTCCGTTTTATCGACCTGTTTCCCGATGTTAATTCGTTGGCAATTGCACCCGAAAATGAAGTTTTAAAGGTTTGGCAAGGGTTGGGGTATTATTCCAGGGCAAGAAACATGCATTTGGCCGCACGGCAAATCATGAATGAATTCGGTGGCGTGTTCCCCGACACCTATATTAATATAGTACGATTAAAAGGTGTGGGCAATTATACGGCAGCTGCGATTGCTTCAATTGCGTTTGGTTTGCCTTACGCCGCTGTTGATGGCAATGTCTACCGCGTATTGTCCAGGGTATATGGAATATCCACACCAATTGATTCAACCCAGGGGAAGAAAGAATTTAGCGATTTGGCCAACCAGTTGCTCGACCAGCAAAACCCTGGTCTTTTCAATGAGGCATTGATGGAGTTTGGCGCTTTGCAATGTGTTCCCAAAAACCCGGACTGTCTCAGGTGCCCGTTTCAGGACCAATGCATAGCCTTCGCCAGAAATGAAATAGCAATGCTCCCAGTTAAGTCAAAGCAAATCAAAGTCAAAAAACGGTTTTTCAATTACCTGGTTGTTCGTCACGAAGGATACTTTTATCTTGAGAAACGCGAAGAGAATGACATTTGGCGTAATCTGTTCCAGTTTCCGCTAATTGAGTCGTCAAAAGCATTGACGATTGCAGAACTCATTAATGATGAGAAATTCACAACCCTATTTAAAGGAAATAAAATTGCCATTGATTCATTTAGTCCGGAAGTTCTTCATGTTCTGACACACCAGAAGCTATTTGTAAGGTTCATCGAAATCACAATTCAAAATCCTGAACCTGATCATTCCTGGATTCGGATTCACCCCAATGAAGTTGCAGAGTATCCGATCCCGAAGGTGATCGATAACTATCTGTTGAGCAAAAGCCTCAACAAACTCTCGCAATAGCCTGAAAATTCAACGTATTTTTTTATCTTTGAGCACTTGTAATCCTAATATAATCTTCGTAATTTAGGCATACAAACCATAATCTTAACGATCATGTCAATTAACAAAGTTATTTTATTAGGAAATGTAGGGAAAGACCCTGAAGTAAAGCATCTGGAAAGTAATGTTTCAGTTGCCAATTTCCCTTTAGCAACCTCCGAGAATTATACCAATAAAAGCGGAGAGAAAGTAACAACAACCGAATGGCATAATATTGTCTGCTGGCGTGGATTGGCGACATTGGCGGAGAATTATATTCGGAAGGGGAGCCAGATTTATATCGATGGCAGAATCAAAACAAGAAGCTACGATGCTCCGGACGGATCAAAAAGGTATGTTACTGAAATTTATGCCGACACAATACAACTTCTCGGCAAAAAAGCCGAAGGAGCTCCGTCTGAAAATGGAACAAAATCCGCTCAGACTCCAGGAGTAAATGAACCCAACGATCACGTTTCTTACGGGAATGACGATAAGGAGGGGGATGATTTACCCTTTTGATAAACTAAATTAATTAAATTGGAAACAGACGCGGTTTCTTTTTTGGATACGCTCAATGGGGAAATCGGGTACAATCATTTTACTTCCGAAACCCTCACAGGGATAATCATTTTAATTATATTGCTGACAATCTCCGCTCTTATTTCAGGATCGGAGGTTGCCCTTTTCTCGCTTGAGCCAAAAGAGATCAAAGATCTTAA
>JANYLE010000226.1 GCA_025363795.1 Mariniphaga sp.
CGGACAATCGATTCGTTCAATGACCTCCCCAATTAGGGTCGTCTGAGTACTATCTTTGATTATGACCCTCACTAAATCACCAATTTGAAGATTTTCATTCGGGAATACAACTAACTTATTCTGAGAGCTTCTCCCGGAAAATTCGCTTTTCTTCTTTTTGGAAATCCCTTCAGCCAGCACTTCGAAAGTCTTTCCAATATCGCCCCGGTTATTTTCGACTGATAGCCGGCTTTGCAATGCAATAATTTCATCAAGCCTTCGCGATTTTACTGCCTCTGGAACATCGTCTTCGAAATGAGAGTAAGCGTATGTTCCAGGTCTCATCGAAAATTTATACATGAACGAAATATCAAATTTCACCTGCTCCATCAGGGAAAGGGTTTCAAGATGATCTTCTTCTGTTTCGGTGCAGAAGCCGCAAAAAACATCGCTGGAAATGCCACACCCGGGGATAATTTCCCGGATTGCCCTGATCCTGTCGAGGTACCATTCGCGGTCGTACTTGCGGTTCATTTTTTTAAGGATCGTGCTGCTGCCGGACTGAACTGGCAAATGGATATGGCGACAAATATTGGGATGTTTAGCCATCGTCCGTAACAATTTGTCAGATAAATCCTTGGGGTGAGAGGTGGTGAACCGGACACGCAATGAGGGTGAAATTTTGGCAACCATTTCGAGTAAATCGGGAAATCGAAGCGGTTTCCGCTCACCTTCGGGTTGCCATTTATAGGAATTGACATTTTGTCCCAGCAAAGTCACCTCTTTATACCCTGAATTAATAAGGTCATTCACCTCATTGATCAAATCCTTTGGATCGCGGCTCCTTTCACGCCCGCGCGTATAAGGCACAATGCAGTAGGTGCAGAAATTGTTACAACCACGAGTGATAGAAACAAATCCGGATATTTTTCCTGACCCGATTCGTTTGGGTATTATCGAATCATACGTCTCATCGATAGTCAGTTCTGTATTTATAGCTGCTTCGCCAGCCTGGGCTTTGTCAATAAGGAAGGGGAGATCACGGTAGGCATCAGGACCCGCAACAAGATCAACCGATTTTTTTGCAAGAAGTTCGTCACCGAGTCGTTCAGCCATACAGCCAATTAGCCCGATGAGGAGTCCGGGCTGCTTCTTTTTAATGCTTTTGAAAAGGTCTAACCTTCCCCAGATGCGTTGTTCTGCATTATCTCTGATTGAACAGGTATTAATTAAAATGGTATCAGCCTCCGTGTATTGATCTGTCATTGAGTATCCCCGCTCGCCCATCACGGCAGCAACAACTTCGCTGTCAGCCACATTCATCTGGCAGCCATAAGTTTCTATATAGAGTTTCTTATTGTGCATTAATATTTTGTATTATAATCTTTTAAATTATTGCGGCAAAGTTATCACCATTTCAGTAATAAGGAAGAAATGGAGGATTAAAATAGCCTGAATTTTATGAAAATCGATTGCGGAAAAACAGGTATGTCGTTTTTATACAGTGGAATACTAAAGTTAATAATCAATTAACACGGCTACAGGTACTTTGTTTTCATGCAATTTGAATTTGCTTATATTTGCAGATCAAAATAAATACAGGCAAATGAAATGTGCAATCATCCTGCTTTTTGTGTTGGTGTCTCTCTCCGGAATTTCTGCAACCCGCGATAAGATAGTCCGGATCAATGAGCTAAATGTCCAGGATTCCGTGATGATTTGGGATAAATTACCCATTCAGATTGATCCTAAGATTAATGATCTGCTCAAACAGCAGGTAACGCAGAGTAAGAAAAACGGCACCATCGGTGGTTACAGATTGCAGATTTATTTTGGCTCCGGCGAAAAGGCACACGCACAAGCCTTGAAAATCAAAACCGATTTTCTCTCTTTGCATCCCGATGTCAAGGTTTACCTTCAGTTCAAGTCACCCGATTTTAATGTGAGAATTGGCGATTTCAGGACAAAAAGTGAGGCTCTAAAAATGCAGAAAACATTGGTTTATCAATACCCAAATTCGTTTATTGTGGCCGATGATATTGCCTTTCCGCAACTTGTAAATAATTCAAAAATCAACTAATCAGGATAATTTAAGGATGAGCGAACAGATAAAGCACGAATGTGGAATTGCCCTGATCAGATTACTTAAGCCACTTGAATACTACCAGTTAAAGTATGGAACCTGGCAATATGGCGTAAACAAGCTGTATCTTTTAATGGAGAAACAGCACAATCGCGGACAGGATGGCGCTGGGGCTGTTGGCGTGAAGATTAATGTTTCTCCGGGTCAGGAGTATATTTACCGTCACCGCTCTGTCGATCCCAATCCTATTAAGGACGTTTTCGGGAAAATTTACAAAGAGTTTAACCACGCTGCAGTTGATTTCCCCAAGAGTTATCACGATCCTGTCTGGGCGAAAGAGAACCTTCCGTTTGCAGGGGAAGTTTACCTGGGGCATCTTCGATATGGTACTTTTGGCCGCAACAGCGTAGAATATACACATCCGGTGATGCGTCAGAATAACTGGCGTTCACGCAGTCTTGTCCTGGCAGGGAACTTCAACCTGACCAATGTTGATGAACTCTTTGACCTGTTGGTAGGATTAGGACAACATCCTAAAGGTTTTACAGATACGGTGACCATTCTTGAAAAAGTGGGTCATTTTATTGATGAGGAAAATGAATTGCTCTTCAGACAGTATAAAAATGAAGGGTTTAAGAATAAAGAGATTTCGAGATTTATAGAGGATAAATTGGATATCCGGAAAATCCTTGAGCGGGCAAGCCGCGATTGGGATGGCGGGTATACGATTGGTGGAATTATTGGCCATGGCGATGCTTTTGTTGTACGTGATCCGTGGGGTATTCGTCCGGCTTTTTATTATGCTGACGACGAAATTGTGGTTGTTGCTTCAGAAAGGCCGGTAATTCAGACTGTTATGAATGTAGGCTGGAATCAGGTTAGTGAGGTTGAACCAGGTAATGCGCTGATTATTAAAGTAGACGGTACTGTAAAACAAGAGCTTATCCGCATTCCTCAAACGCGCAAATCGTGCTCCTTCGAAAGGATCTATTTTTCACGCGGATCCGACCGCGATATTTATCTTGAACGTAAAAAGCTTGGGTTCTTGTTGGCCCCGACAATTCTGGATAAAGTAAACCATGATCTTAAAAACACCGTTTTTTCCTATATTCCAAACACCGCTGAAACTGCGTTTTATGGTATGATGGAAGGGATCCGGGCGCAATTGATCGATTGGAAAAAGAAGAAGATAAGGGCGTTGGGCACCTCAATTAGCGATAACGATATTGAAGAGATCATCTCTGTGCAACCAAGGATGGAGAAAATAGCGGTCAAGGATGTTAAGATGAGAACTTTCATTGCGGACGATTCAAGCCGCGACGATCTTGTCGGCCATGTTTATGATGTGACGTACGGAATCGTTGAGAATTTCAAGGACACACTGGTTGTTATTGACGATTCAATTGTGCGTGGAACTACGCTTAAACAGAGCATTTTAAAAATACTTGACCGGCTGAAGCCGAAGAAGATAATTATCATCTCATCCGCACCTCAAATCAGATATCCCGATTGTTATGGGATTGATATGGCAATTCTTGCAAAGTTTGTTGCCTTCGAAGCGGCAATCGCATTGCTCAAAGATACCGGCCAATCAAAAATCATTGACGAAGTTTACCGGAAGTGTAAAGAACAGCAACATTTGCCTAAAGAAGAGATGGTCAATTATGTGACGGAGATCTATAAACCTTTCACCGACGAACAGATTTCGGCTAAAATTGCAGTAATCCTTAAGCCGGACGACTGCAAGGCAGAAGTGGAAATTGTATATCAAACTGTCGAGAATCTTCACCTGGCTTGTCCAAACGATTTGGGTGACTGGTATTTCACAGGTGATTATCCAACTCCCGGAGGTAATAAGGTTGTGAACACCTCGTTTATTAATTTTATCGAAGGAATAAAAGGGCGTGCGTATTAATGCAACGCAAAAATTAAGCTATAGAAAAGGCCGTGCAATTTGATTTGCCGGCCTTTTGTCTGTTCTTTAGATACAGAATATTATAATTTTACTGAAACCTTACTTTGGGATCTTCCTGTTTATCTGCGAGTTCTTCAAGATAGGTCGATACATGCCGGTCGATTTTTGCATCGTACATGTCGTCAATATTGAGTAATATTCCGGTCTCTTCCACATCCCCGAATTCATCGCTGATCACCGTACCGAATGTACGCATTGTCGGGGTAAGGCTCATATAGGCATTAATCAATGGAGGGATATTCTCACCGAACTTCCGAACTTCTGCTGAGAGGATTTTATAGGCATCGTCGTAATTTTTTCCGGCAAACAGATCATCCAAGCGTGCTGAATTGTCCGTGTAAGGCATTGGACGTTTGGGAATAACTAACTTGTCGGGGTCTGGAAAGTACTTTTCAAAGAAATGGAGAATCAGGTTCCTTGCACTCTGATTATATTGCGTATACATGGTCACTTTACCAAAATAATATTTGATATCCGGATAATCAATCATCAGGGCACCAAGGCCGTCCCAAAGGTTATCGAGTGCGA
>JANYLE010000240.1 GCA_025363795.1 Mariniphaga sp.
GATCAATTCTCAGGATGTGTATATAATTAGGTCAATCAGAAGCAGAATTGACAGATCATTTCAGGTTTAATTTCTACTACTTTTTAAAGCCTGATCAGCTTCGAAACTTTTAATCCCAGGTCGGTGAAAATGAGTTTGGCATTGCCGTTCATCGAGATATCGGTGTAGCCTTTTTCAAATTCACGAAAGAGATGAAGCACATTTTTTTCATTAATGAAGGGTGAAAACTTTTGAGAGAACTCATTCTCCTGATCATTTACATAAATGAGGTCAGGCTCCTTCAAATTGAACAGAAAATTTTCGCGCAGGAATTCGCCACAATATTTCAAAAATCCCATTTGCCGAACCCTGCCAATCGTGGCAACCTCTTCGGACCATGAAAGGATTTCCTGCAATTTCCGGGCATACCCGTTACGCATAATCGTCGTGAACTGTCGAAAGTTGTAAGCACGTAATTCGTCATTCTGCATAATTTCGAGCGCGAGAAAATAGTTGCCACGAGCAAGCCTGGCAATTGTTGCCGGATTAGAGTTCGTGGATTCGGCAATATTGGTCAGTGCTGCCTGCAAATCTTCCTCCGAAATTTTAGGAACCCGGATCAGCTGGCACCTCGAACGGATCGTACTCAGCAGTTTCTCTTCGGCTTCGGAGATCAGTATAAAAACGGTTTTTGTTGGCGGTTCTTCCAGTATTTTCAGAATTTTATTGGCACAGGTGATGTTCATCAATTCTGGAAGCCAAATGATTGAGACCTTAAATTCAGCCTCGTATGATTTCTGGTTGAGCTTGTGAATCAGATCGCGCGCTTCATCAACGTAGATTGCTCCCTGTTTATTTTCGTCGGCAATCAGCTGCATCCATTTCTCGTATTGAGGATATGGATTTTCCAGAAAATAGGGACGCCACTTTGTCATATAATCGCTGCTGGTCGGTTTGTCGATCGAAGCGGTTTTTATCACAGGAAAGGTGAAATGAAGATCAGGGTGAATCAATTTTGAATATTTCCGGCACGAACTGCAAACGCCGCACGAATCATTATTTTTTTTATCGGGACAGTTGATGTATTGTGCAAAAGCCAATGCAAGAGCAAGTTTGCCATTTCCGGGAGGCCCGACCAGCAATTGGGCATGTGGCACGCGATCTTCCGCAACAGCCTGAATCAGTCTTTGTTTTATCTCTTCTTGTCCGATTACGTCTTTAAATTGCATCCGGTATAAATATATTTTTTTGGAAAATGTAATTGATCATCCTTAATTGTGGAGTACCGTTGAAGCTTCAAAAGTAGGAAAATAGTTCTTATGACCGAAATTTGTTAAGAAACGATCAATTCAATTAAAATTTAGTTCCGATTGGATGTTGTAAAACACTTTTTAGCTATCTTTGAAAAACAAAATATTAAACTCAGCGAAAAATGCAGACGATTGAAAATTATGACTTTTCGGGCAAAAAAGCCCTGATCCGCGTTGACTTCAATGTTCCGCTTGACGAACAATTCAACATTACCGACGATACACGTATTACTGCAGCACTTCCTACCATCAAACAGGTGATAGAGAACGGTGGTGCAGCAATTATCATGTCGCATCTCGGTCGTCCTAAAAAAGGTCCCGAAGATAAGTTTTCGATGAAGCATCTTGTTCCTCACCTTTCTGAATTGCTTGGCGGAATGAAAGTAAAGATGGCTCCCGATTGCGTTGGAGAAGCAACCAAAAAGATGGCTGATGCATTGAAACCTGGTGAAGTGCTTGTCCTTGAAAACCTTCGTTTCCACCCTGAAGAAGAGGCTGGTAATGTCGAATTTGCAAAACAGCTTGCCGAATTGGGTGATTGCTGGATTAATGATGCTTTCGGCACGGCTCACCGTGCTCACGCCTCTACGGCAGTGATTGCACAGTTTTTCCCCAATGATAAATTGTTCGGCTATCTTGTAGACAGCGAAGTAAAGAGCCTTGATAAAGTGTTGAAAGCTCCTAAACGTCCTTTCACTGCTATCATGGGTGGTTCAAAAGTATCCTCGAAAATTACGATTATCGAAAATCTTTTGAATAGTGTTGATAACCTGATTATTGGTGGTGGTATGACTTACACTTTTGTGAAAGCGCAAGGCGGTAAGATCGGTGCATCACTTTGTGAAGATGATTTCATGCCTTTGGCGCTTGAAATTCTGAAGAAAGCTGAAAAGAAGGGTGTTAAAATTATTCTTGCCGTTGACGTGCTTGAGGCAGATGCTTTTTCTGAAACTGCAAATACACGGATTGCTCCTTCAGATAACATCAGCGATGGCTGGTCAGGCCTTGATGTCGGTCCTGAAACCATTAAAATGTTTAAGAAGGTGATCAGTGAATCGAATACGATCCTTTGGAATGGTCCTGTTGGCGTTTTCGAAATGGAAAAATTTGCTGCCGGAACCAAAGCAATTGGTGATGCAATCGTCGATGCAACTGCGAAAGGTGCTTTCTCACTTGTTGGTGGTGGTGACTCGGTTGCTGCTGTTAACAAATTTGGAATTGCTGACAAAGTATCCTATATCTCAACTGCAGGTGGTGCAATGCTCGAATACCTCGAAGGTCGTGTACTTCCCGGAATT
>JANYLE010000192.1 GCA_025363795.1 Mariniphaga sp.
GGAGCCCTCTATTCCGAAGCTTATTTCGAAAATGATATTCCAAAAATTATCGATAAAGCCTTGCTTTCCATCCCTGCAGAAAGCGATTATTCTAAAATTGTAAAGGATGTAATTGTGCTGCACAAACAATATCCTAATGACTGGCGTGCTGCCTGGGCAGAACTTGAAGCCAAATGGGGTACGGTGCAGATTTGTGAGGCTGGAACAACCTTTAATATTGATGCCAAACTCAATGGTGCGTTTATCGTGATGGGACTGCTTTATGGTGATGGCGATCCTGCCAAAACATTGGATATTACCACACGTTGCGGACAGGATTCGGATTGTAATCCATCGAATGCCATGGCTCTTTTGGGCGTAATCAAAGGATTCAAAGGGTTGCCGGCTGAATACCAGGTCGCAGTTAAAGCGATTGGAGACTCAGTATTCGTAAATACGACCTATTCTTTCAATAAAGCTGTTGATAAAACGATGGAGTATGCTCAAAAACTGGTTGTCGACAATGGTGGAAAAGTCACTTCAGACGAGCTTACGATAAAAGTACAGGCTTCGCAACCATTTGCGTTGGAAGTAGCATTCCCTAAACTGGTTTTTGATCATCAGGTCAGCGTTTTCGAAAAGGCTGGTTGGGAATTTAAGGGTGAATGGAAAACCTACAAACAAGACGGTAAATATGATCAGGCTAAGTTCAGCTCGAATAAGGGCGATGAAGCTACTTTTAATTTCGAAGGAACAGGTGTTTCCATTGTCGGTAATTGGTTCAAAGATGGCGGCAAAGCTGATGTTTTCGTCGACGGGGAATTGAAAAGGACGATCGATTGTTATTTCGATTTCGCAAATCAAACCCATATGGGGATGAATTTATACCATATTTTCAATCTTCCGCAGGGTAAGCATTCTGTAAAAGTGGTGGTTAAAGGCGAAAAACGACCTGAAGGGTCAGCTGCAAACATCTATCTTTCAAAAGCAGTTGTATTCAAGACTGCTGATAAGAAGAATGAGAATTACAAATTTTCTTTTCAGAAATAAGCTGATTTCAGGAATCATGAAAACAATTACTAACTGACTATAAAATGAAAACTTCTAAAAGCTGGTTAACTGTTTCGGTGTGTCTGATACTTTTTTTCTCTTGTCAGTCTCCGAATCATTTGCCCGATGCGCCGGTGAGAATTATTTTCGACAGCGATATGGGTCCGGATTACGACGATGTGGGTGCTTTAACCATTTTACATGCCTTCGCAGATAGCGGGAAGGCAGAGATCCTGGCCACGATGGCTTCAAACCAGTATGCATTGGTTGCACCTTCGCTCGATGTGATCAATACCTATTATGGGCGTCCCAATATTCCAATCGGTTCTCCAAAAACGCACGGGGTAAATATCGGGTGCAGTCAGCATTGGACTGATTCACTCGTCGCCAATTTTCCACATAAGATTGACTCAACTTCGCAGGCTCAGGATGCTGTTTCACTCTATCGGAAGGTTTTGGCAGCTCAACCCGACACCTCAGTCGTGATTGTTACAGTCGGTTTCCTAACCAATCTAAATGATCTGTTGCTTTCTAAGTCTGATACTATTTCGCCTTTGGATGGAAACAGTTTGGTAATGAAGAAAGTAAAACGGCTGGTGGCTATGGCCGGAAGATTCCCGGAAGGGTCGGAATTTAACGTGAGAGAAGATTCAACCTCCTCAAAATATGTTTTTGAGCACTGGCCTACCAGAATTATCCTGAGTGGCTTCGAAATAGGAGAGAAGATCCTGACCGGGAAAAAACTGATTGCGAGTGATTTAAAGAGCCCTGCAAAAATGGCTTTCAAGATTGCAATTCCTCTATCAGAAGAGGATAGAAACGGACGGAAAAGCTGGGACCAGACGGCGGTAATGACAGCAGTAAATGGACCATCATTTGCTTTCAGTCAGGTGAAAGGGCAGATGATTGCTGAGCCTTCCGGATTTAACAGGTGGCGCAACCAGGAAGATGGAATGCACGCTTATCTTGTATTTAAGAAGTCGCCTGAAGAGTTGTCGCAATTGATTGAAGGGTATATGATGCACGAACGAAAATCCAAATAATTAGAAACTATGTATATTGTTGAAACTTACTCAGTCGCCGTAATATTGACGGTGATCACGATGCTTTGCTGGGGATCGTGGGCTAATACACAGAAACTGGCAGCCAAAAACTGGCGCTTCGAATTGTTTTATTGGGATTACGTTTTAGGGATCCTCCTTTTTTCCGTAATTCTTGGTTTCACTTTGGGAAGTACCGGGGAAAAAGGGATGGGCTTTGTTGAAAATCTCCGGAATGCTGATTGGTCAAGCATTTCAAGCGCTTTGGCAGGCGGTGTAGTTTTTAACCTGGCAAATATTCTTGTTGCTGCCGCAATTGCGATTGCCGGAATGTCGGTCGCTTTCCCGGTAGGTATAGGCATTGCACTTGTTTTGGGCGTGATTGTCAACTATATCGCTTCACCGCAGGGAAATGCTTTGTGGTTATTTGCAGGTGTGGCACTTATTACGCTGGCCATTGTGATAGATGCGATCGCTTACAAAAAAAAAGCCGCTCAGTCAAAAAAAGTTCCAACCAAAGGAATCGTATTGTCTGTCGTTGGCGGTGTTTTGATGGCGCTGTTTTACCGGTTTGTGGCCAGTTCAATGGTCACTAATTTTGAACAACCCGAAACTGGATTATTAACACCTTACACCGCGGTATTTATTTTTTCGATTGGGATCCTGATCAGCAATTTTCTATTCAATACGATCCTGATGAAAAGACCTTTTGAAGGCGTCCCAGTTACCTATTCTCAATATTTTAACGGTGCTTTTAAAGAACATCTTACCGGTATTCTTGGCGGGATGATCTGGTGCGTTGGAATGTCACTGAGCATTATTGCTGCCGGGAAAGCCGGATATGCCATTTCGTATAGTCTTGGACAAGGTGCAACGCTGATTGCTGCACTTTGGGGCGTATTTATCTGGAAAGAGTTCAAGAATCCTCCCAAAGGGGTTAATACACTGTTGGCGCTGATGTTCCTGCTCTTTGTTGCAGGTCTTGGATTGATCATTATGGCAGGAAGTTAATCTGGAATAATTGGATAGGTTTAGGAATGCTTGTAGTAAAGTTACTCATAAGCCATATATTTAAAAAGGTAAAGAAGCCATTACGAAACCATATTTTCGTAATGGCTTTTTTTGTAATTTTAATTTGTCGGGATCCGGTTATACTACCTGTTGCATGAGAAGCTGCCAAGGAGCCCGACGACGAATAAAATCCTTCAATTTTAACTATTGTGTTGTAATAAGTTAAAATGGTTACCGTAAACCTTCAGCTTGTTTATGTGTTGTAAAATAAAACAGAACTTATGGCCCGAGCAGAAGAGTATTCCCGGTTAGAGCATCAATTGCACCTGGTAAAAGTTATCGATAATGTGGAAATTGCCCCGGGCGTCTACCTGATTTCGTGGAAACAGAAAGTGGCATTTATTTCAGGCCAGGTGGTGAAACTGGCTATCGATCGCTTACAGCCTCCACGGATCTATAGCATTTGCAGCGGGAACCTCGATGAAAAAATCAGTGTGCTTTTCAATGTAAAGGAGGATGGTTACCTTACTCCGCGGTTAGCGGCAGCAATTCCGGGCGATGAATTGCTCGCTTCCGATCCGTATGGTAGTTTCCATTGCGATCATGCACCTGCTTTCTGGATCGCAGCAGGCACAGGAATTGCCCCTTTCTACAGCATGTTCCAGTCTGGATTGTCCGATCATAAAATATTGATACACGGAGCCAGAACTCTCAATCAATTCTATTTTGAAGACGAACTGGAGTGGGCTTTAGGCAATAATTATATCCGCTGCTGCTCGCGCGAACAGTCGTGCAATGCCTTTCCGGGACGGATTACCAACTATCTTTTAGAGAAGAATCACTTTCCAAAAGATTATAAATACTACCTTTGTGGCAAGTCGTTGATGGTTGTTGAGGTGCGTGATCTTCTGATAGCTAATGGAGTACCCTACGAAAATATTTTCGCTGAGATCTATTTCTAAGCCAGCCAACAATCCAACTTCAGTTAATTTTCCCAAATTTTAAAGCGAGTGGTGATGAAGGATCAACTTTTTGGTAAAGATTTAAACGAGTTGCAGGAGATCTGCATGGCACTTGGGTTGCCAAAATATACAGGGAAGCAGCTGGCCGAATGGCTTTACAAAAAGGAGATCAGTTCGATTGACGAAATGAGCAATCTCTCGAAAAAAGCAAGGGAAATGCTCAACGAAAAGTACGAATTTGGTCTGACCCTTCCATCTAAAGTTCAGGTAAGTTTAGATGGAACCAAAAAGTATCTCTTCCCAACCTTACACAATAAATTTATCGAGACGGCGATGATCCCTGACGAGGATCGTAAAACCGTATGTGTATCTACCCAGGTGGGATGTAAAATGGGTTGTCTCTTTTGTATGACCGGTAAACAGGGATTCCAGGGACAATTGACTGCAGGGGAAATTGTCAACCAGATCAGAAGCATTAAAGAATATGGCGATGTTTCCAACATTGTTTACATGGGGATGGGTGAACCGTTTGATAACCTTGATGCAGTGTTAAAAAGCCTCGATATTCTCACTTCCGAATGGGGATATGCAATGAGTCCGCGCCGCATCACCGTTTCATCGATTGGTATTATTCCTGCCATGCTCCGTTTTCTTAACGAAAGCGAAGCCCATCTTGCAATTAGTTTACATACACCATTCGATACGGAACGACAGAAGCTCATGCCGGTTCAGATTGCTTATCCGATTGCCGATGTTGTCCGCGAAATCAGGGGCTGGGACTTTGGTCGTCAACGGCGTGTTTCATTCGAATACATTCTTTTCAAAGGGCTGAACGATACTCCGCTTCATATCCGTGAATTGACAAAACTATTATCCGGAATCCGTTGCCGGATCAACCTGATCCGTTTCCATCCTGTTCCCGGAACACCGCTCGAGAGTCCCGATGACGAAACAATTCATAACTTCAGGGATCAGCTTAATGACAAAGACATTACCACCACCATCAGGGCTTCAAGAGGGCAGGACATTTACGCCGCCTGCGGACTTTTATCCACAAAGGAACTGATCGCCGCGAAAGAATAAGTGCTCAATAATTCTATTTATTGCCGTCAGCTTACACTGACGGCAATGAAAGATTAGCGATTCATGAAAATCTTGTCCAGGCCAAGTTTAACGAGATAAACATCACCTTCGCCTATATGAGATCCAAAAAGATTAGCCTTGGTTAATCCCAGGTGATAGATATTTCCCTGGTTATCCATCCCGACATCTTTACCGGAAGTATCTCCATTCATCCCTTTTGCCACGAAATTTCTTTCCCATAACAGGCTTCCGTCCTTTTTATACATACGGATAAATGCATTTGAAGGTGGAAGGTTCAGAATTCCACTGACTAATATATGATCTGATATCTTATTATTGAAAGCGATTCCGCGAATACCGTCATGGTTCTTTGTCCCAAATTGATTGGTCCAGACAATATCTCCTTTCGGATTAATTTTTGTTAAAAAACAATCCCCTTCACCGATTTGATCACAGCCAAGATTCCCTGATGTGGAGCCTCCTACATAAACATTCATCTCATCATCCGGGATTAATTGCAATGCCATATCGAAACCGTCAGTCCCAAATTGAGTGAATTTTATAATTTCACCTTTATCCGTAAAGCTACCCATATAGGCGTCGATCATCCCTTTGTTTTTGCCTGAGATATCGCCCCATGTTGAACCGCAAACGTATAAAGTCGACTTCCCGTCACCGGCTATGGCTATGCTGCGATCATCTGCAGCGGTTCCAAATTGGGTAGTGAATAATTTATTTCCATCAGCATCCAGTTTCATTATAAATCCATCTGTTTTGCCAAAAGAGGCTTGCCCCAGGATACCACTGGTTGATCCTGTAATATAAATAAACCCCTTATTGTCAGCATATATTCCACCTCCAACATCTGTACTGTCACTCCCGAATTGTTTTGCCCATTCCATTTGCCCTTCGGGATTATATTTAACGACAAAAAC